>DAOWIP010000235.1 GCA_030640865.1 Sedimentisphaerales bacterium
ATTATCATCAGTAGGGGTAACCAGCAAGGCAATTCTGGTTGAATCCGGCGACCAGGACACAGGCGAGATAACACAGGCAATGATGTAGATCGACAAAAAAACAATCGCGGCGGCCGCAGCGACAGAGGCTTTGCGATAAACGATTTTTTTAGTGTTTTTGATATCCATCAACATACCCTTTCATAAATATTAAAAATATAGTTCTTCTTGTTACTATTACGGATAGCGCGCCAAGGCAAAAAACAACTCCGAATATTCCAAGTAATGACAATATCAATACGACAAAGTAGAACCAGGCGGACTGTATGGGGAACCAGAAAGGTATAAAACTGATAAAAACAAACAGTACAAAAAAACAGCAGAGCGAAACCCTGCTATTACGGGTAGGGGTAATTGTTTTCTTACATAAGACCACCGTGGCCGGCAGGAGCAGAAAAGCAATTGCATTGCCGAAGATCAGACCGCTCCACAGCCGCCATGATGGTCCGGGATCAATCAGATGAAAACCAAAAACCGGCATAATCAGCATACATATAGTATTTACATAAATAATGCTTCTGATGAACAATCCCTTCCAGGCTTCCCGGCTCAGGAGCAGGTAAATAATACCGATGCCCAGCCCCATATATACACCGGTGCACCTTTGGCAAAACGGCAGAACTTCTCCGGCAATCGTAAATGATCGCAAAGCATTCTGACCACATAAAAAAGAGAATAAATAATTAACAATATTCATACTTTTATGGTGCGACTCATATTTATAAGATATTGTCATTCTTATGAAATATTTTACGCGCTGATTATAAAATGTTAATTTAAGGTTGTACAGTTTATAAATTGTTTGTATAGGTAAGGGCTTGATGAAGTTAATTGTCTTTATGATACAGGTGGTGGGGATTTCCCTGTCAGGCGTTATGGCGCCGGGGCCTATAACAGCGGCAACTATTGCCGCGGGCACTCGCTCGCGTCATGCCGGCGGACTTATCGCACTGGGACATGCACTGGTGGAATTTCCACTTATGTTTGGTATCCTGCTGGGAATGGATCGCCTGCTTGAGTCGGAAACAATTAGAATGATAATCGGCCTGGCCGGCGGAGCTTTTCTGCTATGGATGGGTGGCCAAATGCTGTACAGCCTGAATAAAGCTAACAGCAATATTACATCGTATAACAACAGAAATCCCTTTTGGATCGGCGTAATTCTGTCGGCAACCAATCCCTACTTTTTACTCTGGTGGGCCACGGTGGGCCTGGCACTGGCAAAAGACGCCCGGGATTTGAGTATGATGGTATTTGTTCTGTTCACTATCGTACACTGGTTATGCGATCTTGTCTGGCTGGAGATGTTGTCCTGGACCAGCTCCAAAGGCTCAAAGTTGGTTGGAAAACGCAATTTACGGCTGATACTAATAATCTGCTCTCTGGCACTGTTGTTTTTCGGCGCCACCTTCATTTACCGGGCATTTTACATAAAGCAATAATTATAGTGCTCACGATTGAAATTTACCGTTAGTACGCGGGTAAGTACGTGATGAAAAGAAACTTGACAATAATCAAACAACCGACAAGAATAGTATCAGATGGAGAGACGGAAGTAAGGTTCTGTAGAGGTAACCTATAAAGAGTGCGAACGGTTACAAAAAATGTTCTATACAGAGTTGGACTATTACAACAACAAAATATGGTAATATTATAAAGAAGGTATGCGAGAGCGTTTATGGAAGCTAACAGACATTTGACACCGAGTGAGATAGTGGCCGAGTTGGATAAGTTTATTATCGGCCAGGACGATGCCAAGCGGGCGGTCGCGATTGCGATACGTAACCGCTGGCGGCGGCAGCAGCTTAAACCGGATATTCGCGACGAGGTCGCTCCGAAAAACATCATTATGGTCGGGCCTACAGGTGTGGGCAAGACCGAGATTGCGCGACGACTGGCGGCGTTGGTGAAGGCGCCGTTTTCCAAGGTCGAGGCGACCAAGTTCACCGAAGTGGGCTATGTGGGCCGGGACGTCGAGAGCATTGTACGGGACTTGCTGGAGCGGGCCATTCAGATGGTTCGTGCGGAGTTGTCGGAGCATAATATGGCAAAGGCCGAGGCGGCCTCCGAAGAACAGTTGCTGGATCATTTACTACCGGCGCCGAATATGGAGACGTCAGTAATTGACACGGAGGAAGCGGCTCAAAATCAGCAGCGATACGAACGGACTCGTAATAAACTTCGTGAGCAGTTACGAGCCGGAAAAATGGAGGACCGGGACATTGAGATTTCTGTCGAGGAAAAGGTAATGCCCGTCAATGTGTTGTCCAATGTCGGGTTGGATCAGATGGAACCGGAAATGCAGAATTTCTTCGATAAGATTATGCCTTCGCGCCAGGCACGGCGGCGGGTAACGGTTCGTGAGGGCCGGGTTATCATCCGCCAGCAGGAACTCGATAAACTGATCGATCAGGATAAAATGATTGAAACGGCTATTTGGCGGACTGAGCAGTCGGGGATTGTTTTTCTTGACGAACTTGACAAGGTCTGTGGCGGTGACAGCTATGGGCCGGAGGTCTCGCGTGAAGGTGTGCAGCGGGACCTGTTGCCGATGGTCGAGGGGACGACAGTCAATACCCGGCACGGTATGGTCAATACGGATCATGTCCTGTTTATCGCCGCCGGTGCCTTCAGCCGTAATAAGCCGTCCGATCTGATGCCCGAACTGCAGGGCCGTTTTCCCATCCGGGTGCAGCTACAAGACCTCAATCAGGAACAATGCAGCCGGATTCTGACCGAGCCGCGTAATGCCCTG
>DAOWIP010000369.1 GCA_030640865.1 Sedimentisphaerales bacterium
AGTTCACAAAGATTTATAATTTCGTAACCGTTCATGGTTTTTATAGATTGCTTTATTTCGCCCATTCTTATGCGGCCGATACGTCCCCGGCAGGTACCGCCTCCGCTGCCGGCGGAACTGATGGTGCCGCCGAATTGTCCTGCCGCTCGGCGGAGTCATCTTCTTCCAATTGCAAGGCAGCCTGTTCAGCATGAGCGGTAAGGCGCTCTCGCTCGACTTCGAAGTTCTCGATAATTACCTTCTGACCGATACCGGCCAGTATGAGGCCAAGCATATAAGAACAGAACAATACCACGAGAGAACGGGAAACAACCGTAGTAAAAGGATTGTTCACCCAAAGTCCGATAATCAGACTCATGCTGAATCCCAGGAAAGCCATTCCAGCACCACACAGATGAGTGGTCAAATCAACACCTCATAAGTACGCATTAAAAAGTTATAATTTAATATCGGGCTAAATGTGTATCCGGTTTAATAGAACCAATTCATAACTCTGTGAAAAAATCCACTTTTGACGTTGGCCGGTTCCGAAACACGTCCGAGTTTTCCAGCCAGAGCCAAAAAACAATAGCCGGCAGGACATCTCGGATATGCCAAAACGAGCGGCTCACTTTGATTTACGGCTTCAGGTACGTGCTCGTCACGAAGGACATAACCGGCGTCATAAACGACAGTGGAAATAAACTTCGCGGCAGTCTGGGCCAAACGCTGATAAACCTTGCGAGCCTCAGAACGATTCGGAGCCATATTAACCAAAAGAGAGATTTTCGTACCGCTATGGCCCTGAGCCAACCGCTTGATCACAGCATAAGCGTCAGTGATACTCGGAGGTTCCGGGGTAGTAACAACCAACGTCTGGTCAGCAGCCTCGCAAAAGCTGAGGACACCGGAAGAGATACCGGCACCAGTGTCAATAATGATAAAATCAGCCTGATGCTCCAGAGCGGTCAGTTCCTGAACGATCCGCTGTCGCTGAAACGGCGTTAAGTCGGCCAGATCACTCAGGCCCGATGCGCCACAGATCAAACGTACACCACCAGGCGCATTCTGAACAATTTGCTCGATACTACGCTTTCCGGCGATCACATGAGAGAGATTGTAACGTGCCCGCACATTAAGCAAGACGTCAAGATTCGCCAAGCCCAGATCGGCATCTATCAAAAGTACACTTTTGCCGGCGGCAGTAAGGCAAATGGCAAGATTCGCGGAAATATTTGATTTGCCAACTCCACCTTTGCCACTGGTAACGGCCAAGATGTGAGCAGTCTTTTTGGTTTGACGAACCATTAAACGTAATTTTTCAGCTTGATCGACGAGCATTTCCATTTTTCCGTATTAAGCCGTAAAGGCATCATATAAACCAATTAAAAATAACAAATGCCGGCGAGACGCCTGCGGTACATATTCAGAGTAACATTCCTTTCAGACAGCGTTGTCCAACATAATCGGCTGATGTTTGTCTATCTTTTCGATACCAAGAAGCATTTGAGCAATACGACGGCCGTTACCAATTTCAATATCGTCGGGTACGTCCTGCCCGGTAGTAACATAGGAGATTGAAGCATCAACCTTTCGCAAAACCGAAAGCACAACGCCAAAACTGATTGCCTCATCCAACTTGGTAAGTATTATCCGGTCCACTCCGAGAGCACCAAATTTTTCGGCGGCGCTGAGCATGTGAGCGTGATGGGTGGTACTGGAAAGTACCAGGTGTGTCTCATCAGGACAGGCGGCTTCCATAAAAGTTTTAAGCTCGGTCAGCTTAAGCTGGTCGTTCTGGCAGCGACCGGCAGTGTCAATTAAAACGACGTCCAAATCCCTCATAGACTCAACCGTTTCTTTCAATTCAACAGGCGTTAAAACCACCTTGATCGGCACATCAATAATCCGAGCGTACATACGCAACTGGTCAACGGCACCAATACGATAGGTGTCAATAGTAATCAGTCCGACTTTTTTGTTCTGACGCAATTTGAGATTGGCGGCAATCTTGGCAATAGTAGTGGTTTTGCCCACACCAGTAGGCCCAACCAACGCCACTACCCTGGCAGCACCGTCCAAATTGGGACATATCGGGCCGGTAGTGTTAATCATACCGTCCATTATCTGTACAAGCTTCTGTCGAGCTACATCGGCACTGGAAAGCTGGCTGCCTGTCATATCACGCTGAATCTGCTCAATCATATCACGCGCGATTTCGTCGGCTACCTCGCGCTGTATAAGAGAAAGATACAAATCAAACAACTGCTCCGGCATCTGAGGCTCGTGCAACTGACGCTGCTCCTTAACAAGATTCTCGACCAATTGGCGTATCTCGCTGATTTCACCACCTATCTGAGCGTCCGTAGAAACTGATCGCGCATCAGCGGAACATGAAGACATACGGCCGCTTCTCCTGTTATCGACAGGGTGAGAAGACGACACCGAACGAACAGGTGGCGTCGAGCGAACAGGCAATGCCAAGTCCGATTCCAAACCTGTACGCAAAGCAAGGCCCGAATGTGAACGACGTTCAAGAGCGGCTGTCTGCGATGAGCCGGTAGTCCGGGCAGCAAGACAGGTTGAACCTGAGCCGCCGTTATACAATCGCTGTAAACGGTGGGCCGCGCTACGCGGCCGGGGCGGTGGCGCAGCAGAATCGACAGACCGGGCAGTTATCTCGACGACCGATCGTGCGCCGAAGCCCAATATCCCACCACGCTTATATGAACGAGTCTGAACAATAACCGCATCAGGCCCCAAATGGCGTTTGACCTGTGCTAATGCCTGCGGCATCGAAGGCGCTCTAAACATTTTCAGGTTCATAATTTGTTTCCAAAAAAAGTTTTACATATTCAACCGTCCCTACGGGACTAAAACACACAGGAGAACAGGTTCCCCAGCGATAAATCGCTGGGCTATTATCATTTGTCCCTACGGGACTTATATTTTGACAGCCAAACGGCCTAATTGTATAAACGCGGGCCACAAACTTGCCCTATTCTATAAACGCGGGCCACAGGCCCGCCCTACTTGAGGAAAAGAACCTGTTAACGTTTCAAGTATAGCTATCATTGCTAAACCGGTACCGGCGCGGCGGCACCGGGAACATTGTCCGTCCCATAAGAGACGGGCTGCTCAATAGTAACCATAGCTACGGATTCAATCTGTACCTCCTTGACAATTTCGTTGTATGCCAAAACGGCGATGCCGGGCAAAGTCTGTGCCAACAACCGCCGTAACATCAATCTTATCTGGGGCGAACACAGAACAATCGGGTGGCCGCCTAATTCGATGAGTTTTTTCAGTTGCTCCGAGACGGCATCGACGATCTGTCTGGCCAGGGCCGGCGGCAAGGTCAGATAGCTGCCACGGTCGTTACGCTCGATGTGCCGATTGATTGTGTCTTCCAAAGCCGGGTCGAGAGTTACGCAACGAAGACGGCCGTCCTCACCACGATACTGCGAACAAATATTACGAGCCAACGCGTTTCGCACATACTCCGTGAGCACCTCCAGGTCCTGTGTTCGGGAGCCCCAGTCGCCAAGCGTTTCCAAAATGGTTTCCATGTCGCGGACAGGAACACGCTCTTCAAGCAAAGCCTGAATGACTTTCTGGATATCACCGGCCTTGAGCGTACCGCCAACCACCTCCTCTACAACAGCAGGCGATCTTTCCTTAACAGTATCAAGCAACGAGTTCAGGTCCTGACGAGAAAGCAACTCGGCGGCATGGGTCTTGATGACCTCCGTCAAGTGCGTAGCAACCACACTGGAACAATCAACGACAGTATAATTCATCATCTCAGCCTGCTCCTTACGCGCGGCAGGCACCCAAACAGCAGGCAAACCAAAAGCAGGCTCAGTAGTTTCCAAACCGGAAATCTTGCCTGTAACAGCACCGGAATCCATAGCGAGAAACTGATCCATATAAGCCTGGCCGCGGGCAAGCTCGACGCCCTTGATCTTGATAGCGTAATCATTGGGGCCAAGGCGAACATTATCGCGAATACGGATACTTGGGACAATAATCCCCATTTCAACGGCAATCTGACGCCGAATCATACTAATCCGCTGTAAAAGATCGCCACCCTGTTTCTCATCGACCATCCGGATCAAGGCGTATCCGATCTCCAACTCCATCCGATCTACAGGCAATAATTCTTCAATTTTCTCGGCCTTCGCGGCAGGTGCTGCCTGCTGCTGGGTACTGGCCTGGGCTATAAGCTTCCGCTTTTCAGAACGACTAATAATGTAACCAGCGCCACCAATACTGCCGGCAAGAAACAACAAAGGCAGAGCAGGCAATTCGGCAAAAATCAACATGATCAAAAAACCAGCGGCAACGAAAAGCGCCCTGGGCTTTCGGCCAAGCTGATCTATAAGCTCCTGACCGAGATTTGTCTGAGCAGTAGAGCGAGTAACAATCAGACCGGCAGAGATAGAAATAATGAAAGCAGGAACCTGACTGACCAGACCGTCACCAATTGTAAGCTTGGTAAAAACACGAAAACAAGTACTCAAATCCCAACCATATTGCAACATTCCCACAGCCAGGCCGCCGGCGATATTGACCAGCGTAATAATAATGCCGGCAATGGCATCGCCACGAACGAATTTACTGGCACCGTCCATAGCACCATAAAAGTCAGCCTCACGGGAAATGACCTCACGACGCTGACGTGCCTGAACCTCATTGATAAGGCCGGCGTTAAGGTCGGCGTCGATGGCCATCTGTTTGCCGGGCATACCGTCCAAAGTGAAACGGGCTGCGACCTCACTGATACGAGTGGCACCTTTGGTTATGACCACAAACTGGATGACAATCAAAATGATAAAGATAATCATTCCGACAGCCAAAGAACCACCGGCAACAAAATTGCCAAAAGCCTGAATGACATGCCCGGCAGCGGCGGTAACATCTCCCTGGCGATCACCGGCAGTCAGAATTAGACGGGTGGTGGCACAGTTAAGCACCAACCGAAACAAGGTGGCAGCCAAAAGCATCGAAGGGAAAACAGAAAACTCCAGCGGACTGGTTATATAAATCGTGGTCAGCAGTACGACAGCAGCCAGGGCCAGATTGGCCGCTAAGAACACGTCCATCAGCCAGGTCGGCAGAGGGATGAGCATGACAAAAATCAGACTGACGGCGGCGATGGGCAGAATGAGATCGCGTCCTTTATAAAGAAAGGATAAAAAGCCAAGTCTGTCTGTCGGGGTTGCTAACGGCATAATTTTTTATTTATAATAAGGTTTTTATACAAACAGTTGCATAAGCACGGCCAAGATGGCCGTGGCACAGTTTATAAAATATTTCTATCCGGCACGGGTGCTGCGGTAGCCCTTACCGGCCAACTCGAATACATAGGCCAATATTTCCGCCACGGCCTTGTACAGCTCCGGCGGCACATAATCACCGACTTCACAGGCTTTATATACAGCCTGGGCGAGTGGCTTTCGTTCGACAACAGGCACGCCATTATCAAGAGCGATTTCCCTGATCCGCTGTGCCAGGAACCCCGCGCCACGGGCCACAACCTTTGGCGCAACCATTGATTCAGGCTCATACTTAAGAGCTATGGCCAACTGAGTAGGGTTTGTAATAACCACATCAGCCTTCGGTACGGCCTGACTCATACGCTGGGTCGCCAACTGACGGGCAACATTACGGCGACGCTGCCGCATAATCGGATCACCTTCCATCCGCTTCAACTCTTCCTTGATCTCATCCTTACTCATACGCAGGTCCTGCGTCCATTTGTAGCGCTGAAAAGCGTAGTCCA
>DAOWIP010000316.1 GCA_030640865.1 Sedimentisphaerales bacterium
CGCGGCAGAGGCAATCGGTTTTGCGGACCAGGAAGGGAAATCCGCTACGGGACAGGCAATCGCCGCAGAGAAGGAAAAGAAACCCAAAATTCCACAGATACCCAGACGACTGCTTGGCAAAACGAAGGTCAAGATTCCAGCCGTGTCTTTCGGGACGTGGCAGATTGATGTCGAAAACAAGATACTGCTGCGAAAAACACTTCAGTGGGGCATGAACTGCTGGGACACGGCGTATAGCTACAATGGTGGAAACAGCGAAATTGGTATAGGCAAGTTCCTCAAGAAGAACCCCAGGGTGCGAAAGAATTTATTTCTTATCACCAAAGCCTCCGGGGCAAGAACCGCAAGCAAGATGGAAGACCGTCTCCAAACATCTTTGAAAAGGATGAACACCAATTACATCGACCTTTACCACGGTCTTCATCAGTGTCAGGATCCAGCCTGGCTGACGGACGAGATAAGAAAGTGGGCCGAAAACGCGAAGAAACGAAAACTGATACGCTATTTCGGTATCACGAGCCACAAAAATATGGAAAAGGTCCTGATGGCTGTGTCAAAGCTCGACTGGATTGATGCCGTTATGACGTCGTTTAACTTCCACCTGATGCAAAAACCGGAGATGCAGGCTGCTATTGATGCCTGTTACAAGGCCAAAATCGGCCTGATTGCGATGAAGACCCTGGGAATGGGACAGAAGACAAAGACCGAGGCCGATAAGAAACTTCTCAAGCATTTCCTTGAGCGGGGCTTTACCGAGGCACAGGCGAAAGTCAAGCTTATACTGGAAGACAAGAGATTCAGTTCGGTTTGCGTGGGTATGAAGAGCGTGAGCGTCGTTAACTCGAACGTTGCGGTCGCTTTCAATAAGACCAAACTTACGCAAGCGGATTTGCAAGCCTTCGGGGAATACGCGCAGGCAACTTGTGATGGTTACTGTACCGGATGTGCGGATATCTGTGACTCATCACTGACTGATATGCCTTACGTCAGCGACATCATGCGGTACCTGATGTATTACAATAGCTATGGCGAACAGGATGAGGCGCGCAGGCTCTTTGCCCAAATACCGAAAAGTGTAAGAGACAGGCTGACTGGTTTGGATTATAGTCTTGTAGAGGCTCGGTGTCCGCAACACCTGCCGATACGCGAACTGATGGCCGAGGCCGTAAGTAAATTGGCCTGATCAGTTCATAATCGTCCACCGTCAACATCTATTTCAGTCTCTCTGTATCTGGAACCATTTCCAGGTACAGGTCACCGATATGGAAGCGGTTTTGGAGGTAGTAATAGAAGTTACATCTGCAAACAGGAATACACTGGCGAGGGAAATCGCGGATCGGTTGGCCTTCTTCATCGATAATGAGCAGGAAACACAAAACAAAAATCACTGACACATCCAAACCCGCAGGGCTGTTCGTCGGCACCTCGGGCTGGTCGTATGAACACTGGCAGGATATTTTCTATCCGGAACATCTGGCCAAAAAGGGCCGCTTCGTCTACTTTGCAAGTCAGTTTTCCACCGTCGAATTAAACGCGACGTTCTACAGGCTGTTTCCCGAAAAAACTTTCAAGAAATGGGCTGATCAGGCACCTGAAGGATTTATCTATGCGGTGAAACTCTGGCGTTGGATTACACATCGCAAACGGCTGAAAGGCGTCCAAACTGATTTGCAAACTTTTCTGGCCCGGGCGGCACTACTGGCTGATCATCTGGGGCCCATCCTGGTGCAGTTGCCGCCGAATATGCATCGTAACGATGATGTTTTGAAGGAATTTCTGAAAAGCCTGATTGAAACACAAAAAGCCCTCAAAAAAAGCTTCCGCGTAACTATCGAGTTTCGCCACCGCAGTTGGTTTGATGAAGATGTTTATCGTATCCTAACCCGCTTCCATGTGGCGCTATGTCTGGCAGATATGCCGAAACTCGAATTCCCTCGGCAGGTTACTGGTGATTTTATCTACGTACGCTTCCACGGCAGGCCACAACTCTACAGAAGTCTGTACGATAAAGAAACTCTGATAGATTGGAGCAACTGGTTAAGTGGCTGGCTTCGTAAGGGGAATGATGTGTTCGTTTATTTCAACAATGACTTCGATGCCCATGCGGTACGAAACGCCCGGCAATTGCGAGAAATGCTCGACAAGAAAACCAGATTGTGTTAATGCTTCCACTGTAATATAATACTATCTATTGCCAATGGAAATGTCTGCTCTTATGGGTGATCAGATATTTTCGGTGGCGGAGTAAAGGTGCGGCGGGTGGCGAGTATGGCCCACCCCACTTTTTGTCTGGGCTACGCCTGCTGAAAAATCGATATTGCTGTTTTTGACGGATTGTGATAAACTCGTAACCATCGTAAACCTCTCTGGCTCAAAAAACGGGAACAAAGCCAGAGAGGTTAAATATAATCTCGACCAGAGAGGACCTGAAACGTTAATGTTCGATTAAAGTACAAAATTCAGTTGTGCGGGCGTAGATTGTACGCAACCCGCGAAAAACGCATGACAATGCCATTAGTACCGGACACCTGATACCCAAGACGATAAACTATGACTATAGAAAACATGCGAAATGTCGCGATTATCGCCCACGTTGACCACGGCAAAACCACCCTGGTCGATCAACTTCTGTACCAGTCCGGAATGTTCCGGAATGAAGACCTGGACAAACTGGCAGGCGGCCAGCATGGGTTGATTATGGATTCCAATCCCCTGGAAAGAGAACGCGGCATCACTATATTAAGTAAAAACTGCGCTGTTCAATACACAGACCTACAGGGTCGTGAGTACAAAATCAATATTATCGACACGCCTGGTCATGCCGATTTCGGCGGTGAAGTAGAACGTGTCCTGAAAATGGCCGATGGCGTGCTGCTACTGGTAGATGCTTTCGAAGGACCTATGCCGCAAACACGTTTTGTGCTGAGCAAAGCTCTTGCGAATAAGCTCCGTCCTGTGGTGATAATCAACAAGGTCGATCGCCCTGACGCGAGGCCGGACGATGTGGTGGATGAAGTTTTTGACCTGCTCGTTC
>DAOWIP010000525.1 GCA_030640865.1 Sedimentisphaerales bacterium
AAATTGAACGTAAAGATAGATAGAATGGTTAAAATTGAAGCAGTTCAGCGATGAACAATTATTGGCTCTTTCCCGTTCCGGGGACAGAGAGGCGTTTAGCAAGCTGTTGCGACGGTATGAGAAAGAGTTGTTCAACTTTTTACTCAAGTTTTTAGGGCAAAGATCATTGGCGGAGGATGTGTTTCAGGAGAGTTTTTTGCAGGTATATGTTTCAGCGGCTGATTTTGATGTTTCGCGTCGGTTTCGGCCATGGCTTTATACCATAGCGGCCAATAAGGCGCGGGATGCGCTCCGTAAGCGGGTTCGCCGCCCATTAGTGCAGCTTACGGCGAGCGATGACGAAGGCGGTGAGGTTGACCTGTGGCATAATTTGTTGAAAGACGAAGCCACTCCGGAGAAGCTCTATGAGCTGAAGCAGCGTAAGCAGCAGGTGCGCCGGGCCGTGGCTGAGCTTCCGGAGCATTTGCGGGAGATTCTGATACTGGCGTATTTTAACCAATTGTCATATAAGGAATTAGCGGAAGTGTTCAATATTCCGCTGGGTACGGTGAAATCCCGTTTGCATTCGGCAGTGGGCGCTTTTGCGAAGAAATATCGGGAGAAAGAAAGAAAAGAATTTTGAACAGAAGATAACAAAGAAAGCGAAGAATCCTGAATACAGAAAAGAGAAGGTTTCGCTTCGCGAAGCTATTAATTGCAGGCGAGACGCCTGCGGTACAGGTTGAAAAACGCATATAAAAGGCAAAGAATTACAAGATAGTATTACGGATTACACAAATTGAAAAAGCCGGAGCTTGACAAATTACAGCGTTTGCTGGATTATCATTTCCAACTGGATAGTCCGCTCCAGCGGCGTCAGACGGAGGAGTTGCTGGCCCGCGACGAGACGGCTAAACGGTTAGATGAGTCCCTGCGTCGCGCGTTTTCGCCACTGGCAGGGTGGCAGGATGAGTTGGTGCCGGAAGGTTTGGCGGATCAGGCACTGAAACTGATTGAACAGCATAAGCAGGCACAGAATATGGCCGAGACGACCGCCGCTATTGCCGCTCAGAGACAAAAGAGCAGAACGGTGAGTTATGGCAGGGTTCGATGGGTGCTGGGCAATTTGCGGGATTTAATTACTGTTGCCGCCTGCGTAATGCTGGTAGTAATGTTCTCGCGGCCAATGTTCCGTCAGGCCCGTATGGTTTCGCAAAGGCAGAGTTGCGCCTCTCAGATGCGGCAGATCGGCACAGCACAGGCCCAGTACGCAGCCGACAATCAGGGCTTTCTGCCATACCAAAAATCTCCACCCGGTGCCTTTTGGTGGCAGGTAGCTCAGGAAGACAGCCATAGTTATTCCAATACCCGTAACGATTTCTTGCTGGTCAAACAAGGTTATCTGCCCCTGAAGGTCTTTATTTGTCCGGGCAGTCCGCGCAAACCGCGAGTACGTATAACCCTTACTCCTGAAATGCTTCAAAAGAGATGCGATTTTCCATGTCGAAAACATATCAGCTATAGTTCCCGTTTGAGACTTGAGAAAGTCCGTCTGTATGGGGATAGTCCCTCCCGGATGTTGATTATGGCCGATTCGAATCCACTCTTTGCCCGGTTTGACTGCAAAAAAGATAATGAAGTTGATTTGTCGGCTAACCCATCGCTGCTGCAGGTCAATTCCCCCAACCATAGCGGCAAAGGACAAAACGTGCTGTACGGCGATGGGCGAATCCAGTTTCATACCTCACGGTACCTTGGTCCGAGTATGGATGATATGTACACGATCAAGGATATACCCTGCTATAGCGGCCGGGAACGACCAGGCGGAGACGATGTCTTTACCGCTCCTTAGGAGGTGTAAATAAATCTTTCATTTTTGGCTGATGCCGGTATTTCCAGATTACGCTTTGAAGAATATTTTCTTTCGGTACAAGAACCATAATACCAGCCATTTTACCATTACGACACAAAAGGCTAAAACTATCGGCTGGGCCACGCCTATATATTTGAGGGCACCGCCAAAGAAGAATTTTGCGGTATAATTAAAGTCAAAATAACGCTGCCCCACCCAAATCGCAATTGCATTCATCCCGATTACAATCAGGAAAAACGACCACTTCTTATAACCAATGACATCGACAACCCAATAGAATAAAGTCAACAGCAATAAACTCCATCCGCCGGCTAACAACGCAAACGAACTCGTCCAGATGTTCCTGCTGACGAAAAAGAACTTACCCCAGATATGTCCCGCCAGCAGGCTTGCCAGACCCGCAATCAACAGTCCGGCCGCTTTACGATTGCCCGACCGACTCGAACGTAACCAGTGGCCCGCCAGTACTCCCATAAGCGCAGTCGAAAGCGATGTAAATGTGGAAAGTATGCCCTGCCGGTCATAAAGGCCCAGGCCGAGCTTTCCGGGCATTATAAGCTGATCGATATATGTTGTAAGGCATCCTTCCGGCGTGAGTACGCCCGGACCGTAACCCGGAACAGGGATAAACATAACCGCGGCCCAGAATAAAATCATAATCGCAATGGCTACAATTGCCTGCGTCTGCCATCCTGTGTGAATCACCAGTAACGCCGCAAAGAAATAACATATACCAATTCGCCCCAATACACTCGACCATCGCATCTGAGGCCAGTCAAAACGTAACAATCCATAGTTTATCAGCCCCAGAAGAATCAATACCGCTGCTCGCTTGGCGATATGTAAATAGAGTTTTTTGCGGTCCGCTCCCTGCTCCACCCGTCGTCCAACCGAAAACGGCAGCACGACACCAACCAAAAAAAGGAATAAAGGCGCTATCAAATCCAAAAACAAAAAACCTTCCCATCCGGCGTGTTTCATCTGCTGAGCCAGTGTTTCTGTTATCGGATTTTCCCATACCTTTGCAAGCTCCCTGAATATTTTATCGCCGCCAATAATCCAAAGCATGGTAAATCCACGCAGCGCATCAAGGGAGGTTAGTCTATGTCCGGTTACTATCCTGGGGCAATTATCCGGCATTATTTGTTACACCTTTCTGTATTTTTCCAATCAGGTCGTAATCACTGCTCGCTATAATCTTTGCCGATACTATAACGCCCGGCTCCACAACGGAATCAATATCGTCCGATAGGTAACATTCGCTGTCGATCTCCGGGGCCTGTCCGGAATGTCGGGCGATAAACCATTTTCGGTCTGGCTCCAGTTCCATCGTTGTTATTGTTTCCGGCGGCGCCTCGCTGATTACAAGGCAATCAAGGCGATTATCAATTAAAGAATCAAGATGCTCGAAAGCGATCTCCTGCTGGGCGAGCATCAGCCGTTCCAGTCGTTCCTGTTTGACTTCCTCCGAAAGCTGTCCCTTTATTCGAGCGGCCGGGGTGTGTTCCTCAGCGGAATATTTAAAGCAGCCCATCGCCTCAAAACGAAACTCGCGTACGAAATCGAGTAATTCAGCGAACTCCGACTCGGTCTCCGACGGAAAACCAACCAGCATCGTAGTACGCAACGAAAGGCCGTCAATCGACTCTCGTAGTTTTGCGAGCAGTAGTTCTGTTCGGGTGCGGTCGATCCGCCGATTCATCAGTTTGAGAATACGGTTGTTGATGTGCTGGAGCGGGATGTCGAGGTATGGCACAACTTTTTCACACTGAGCCATTGCGGTTATCTGGGTGTCGGTTACGGTTGCCGGATGGGTATAAAGTATCCGCAGCCAACGAAGACCCTCGATACGGTTGAGTTCCCGCAGCAACCCCGCCAGTTGCGCATCATGACCCAGATCGATCCCATAACTGCTGGTTTCCTGGGCGATCAGGTTCAGTTCGACGGCACCGTCGGTGATTAGTTCCTCCGCCTCGGCGATGATCGCGCCGAGCGGTTTGCTGCGAAACGGCCCGCGAATGGCCGGGATGGTACAGAAGGTACAATTGCTATCGCAGCCTTCACTGATCCGCAGATAAGCCCAGCACGGCTCGGTAATTCTCAATCGGATCTGATCGTTGAATATTTGATGATTGAAACGCTCATTGTAAATGAGCGGTGGGGGGGGTTGATGATTTATTACAGGTACTCTTTGTGCGGTTTTTTTGACAATCTCGGCGATATTTTCACGGGCCGCCAATCCCGCCACGGCATCGATCCCCGGAAACTCATCGGCTAATTTCTCGCCCCAATATTGCGCCAGGCAACCGGTAACAACGACGTGGCCGATACGGCCGTTCCGCTTTTGCTCAAGGGCATAATTAATATTTTCCCGCGCTTCCTCCCTTGCCATTGCAATGAACCCGCAGGTGTTGATTATCGCGACATCCGCCTGATCGTCCGAGCCGACTAATGCCATTCCCGCCTCGACCAGCAGTGCCAGCATTTTTTCAGTGTCGATGAGATTCTTCGCGCAGCCCAGGGTGATGAAATTGATACGCAGGGAAGGTAAGGAATGAAGTGTTTTCACGATGATTTACTTGGCTGCCTTGCGTTGTAGTAATCAATGACCACCTGCATAGACGGTGGATTATTGTAGATTTAGTCAAAACAAATTTGGGATAGAAGTACTAAGCCATGAGCGAATCTCTTCAGCCGCTTTTCTCGCTTCTAAAGCATCCTCGACAGATGGCATACAACCATCATCCGGGTATCTTATCTCAACCGCATAGGGAGTAAGCAAAATTAGATTGTTACGTAGCTGTTCGGCGTTGGGTATAAGAAGCAGAACCTGCTCCAGAATAAGTAGAAGATCGTGAGTAATAGGATAAGACTGTTGATTGGCAACTAAATATGCTTTTAGTATCTTTTCCGCGGCTTGCTGGCAATGAAAACATACCGTATCGCTCGGTATATCTTCGGCCTTAAGGTTATTATCCGCATTGAGAAGATCGTTCTCAGCTTTGGCCAGCCATTGTTTTGCAATCTCAATCTCGGCGCGCATAGACCGTTTTGCCTTCCTGTAGCACTCTGGATATAAATGATAAGGGGGTCCTCTTGTTTTTTTCTAACTCATTCGGCGTATAAACCAGTATATCCATAGCGAACGGATAAGGTTTAAAGAGCTTGTAGAGTTCGCGGCTGCGTTTGAATCGCGGCAGGTTGCTCTCGGCGATCACGAGAAAATCGACGTCGCTGTTCTCTGACGCATCCCCTCTCGCATGTGAGCCAAACAGGACAATTTTGTCAGCATGCGCAGCTTCTCCGATATGTTTGGCAACTCTTTCTATATCAGACATATCAATCATGGTCGTATAATAATCGAATTAATGCAACAGGTCAACC
>DAOWIP010000394.1 GCA_030640865.1 Sedimentisphaerales bacterium
AAGGAGCCCGCTCATCCGATGGAACAGATGACCTGGGCCGATGCCATCGAATACTGTAACGAACGCTCTCTAGAAGAAGAACTCAAGCCCTGTGACGATCTCGAAACCAGTCGCTGCGACTTCCAGGCCGACGGTTACCGGCTGCCAACCGAGGCCGAGTGGGAATATGCCTGTCGCGGGGGCACTTCTACAACATATTCATTTGGCAGCGACTTGCGGAAGCTGAAAGATTGTGCATGGTACACGGAGAACTCCTCGAAAAAAACGCATCCGGTCGGCAAAAAGAAACCAAACGCCTGGGGTATTTACGACATGCACGGCAACATCGCGGAATGGTGCCATGACTACTACGGCGAGGATTACTATAAGAACAGCCCGGACGAAGACCCCACAGGTCCCGATAAAGGCAAGGAAAGGGTACTCCGCGGCGGTGCCTGGAACTCCAGCGCCGACGCCTGTAGATCATCCTACCGTTCCGGTGATGCCTCTATAAACGATACCTGCCAGGCCAGTGACGCCATCGGGTTTCGCTGTGTCAGAAACGCGCCTAAAGTCTCAAAGAAATAGGAACACCTTTCCGCCGAAGGCGGAGAGGTGGCACCCAGCGTAAAAATAGACCCCTGCCTTCGCAGGGGTGACAATTCGGTTAGTTTGGAATAACATAGGAGAATATATGTTTCGCAGTACAGCTAAAAAGCGGATTGTATTATTTGTGTGTTTTACATTCCTGGCGGTCTTGCTTCGATCCGCCCCAGCGGAGGCGGATGACCTGAAACTGAAACTGAAAACGGCAATGGAGCAATACCGTGGCCGGTATCGTATTCTCTATGAGACCTATCGCACGAACAACTTCGAGATATTTGTTATGGACCCGGACGGTTCCAACCGCAAAAATCTCACTAATACTCCCGATGTACATGAGTTTTTTCCACAGGGTTCGCCGGACGGCAAAAAAATATGTTTCGTAGCTTATCAGGACGAGGGGGAAAAACGTATTCGCTGCTTGTACCTGATGAATTCCGACGGCAGTGGCCGGAAGAAAATCGTTGAAAACGGGCGCTGGCCCTGCTGGAGTCCCAAAGGTGATAAAATAGCCTTCCTCATGGATTATTTGCCCCGTTTCAGTATTAAGGATTACGCTAATAAGGGTTTGTATTTCTACGATGTCAAAACCGGCGCAATCACTGAGCACCCCAATAAAAATATCAAGCACATCTTCAATCTTAGTTGGCATCCTGGTGGCAAATGGATAGCGGCCACAGTGCACGGAAGCCTGGGTTTCGGGCATGGTGTCATCGCGTTAGATACTGAAGGTTACGACGTTTTGAAACTTTGGGACAAAGGTTGCCGACCCAATTTCAATCTCCAGGGCAATAAACTTACATGGTCCGAGCGGGACTGGGCTATCGCAGTGGTGAATATTGAAACATCCGACAAGCAAATTGTTTCTAATGAACACCGCCGGATTGTTGAGACTGAGGATCACGATGGGATGTACACATATCACCCGGAGTTCTCGCCGGATGGAAAGTTTATCCTGTTCAGCCGGGGACCTGTGGGGCCGGACAATCCTGTGGACGCCAAAAGTCCCGGCAGCGCCAAAGCCCACCATGCTATTATCGGTGTTAAGGCTGACAAATGGGACATTTGTGTGGTTCCCTCCGGCGGTGGGCCGTGGATCAAGCTGACAACCGACGGCAATTCCAATAAGGAGCCTAACTGGATTAAGGTAGTCGAAGGGCCGGGAAAATAGTAAATGAGATTTGTCGATAAGGAATTATCCCGCCGGGAAGTGGTTCGTCTAACCCTGTTGGCTGCGCCTCTGGGCTGTCTCACCAGACGGCTCGACGGCGGGGGGGCCATATTCCTGGCTGAAACCGATCGCCGGGACGATTTTGACAGACAAGCCGGTAAAAAGAAAATGACAACGACAACTGAAACAGCCTTTGTATATGATCCGATTTACCTGCGCCACGAAACGCCACTTGGTTTTTCGGAAAGTCCTCAAAGACTTTTGAGTATCGTAAAAAAACTCGAAAAGGAAAAACTCCTCGGCTGTCTGTTAAACCTGAGCTATTCCCCAAACGCCTCGGAATGGATTACCACCGTGCACAAGAGGGAATA
>DAOWIP010000282.1 GCA_030640865.1 Sedimentisphaerales bacterium
AAAAGGAGCATGTTGCTGATATGAGAATCGCTCTGTTTATAATTTTATATTCGGCGTTGAGTACGATTTCTGTGTTCGGCCAGGCTGTGCGTGTTTATACCAGCGATGCTCATTTTGACGAAGGCGATCTCCTTGATGTGAACCACAATCATGTACACGATCAGCTTCAACTGTCTAAACATGGAACCACTATTTTTCCCATAATCTGGATTGCCAATGCAGATGAAGGTACCGTTTCCAAGCTGGATACCCGAACCGGCAGGGAACTGGGGCGATATTATACCGGCCCGCCGGAACCGGCCGAACGCTACATAATCCATCGGGTCACCGAATATGAAGACCGCAAGATTGGTCATGTTAGGCCTGGAAAACGTGGTCAGATGAAGATGAACAGGCATAAAGACACAAATACAAAACGAATTTACTATACATCAGGACCACTTCGCACCGCACTCACCAAAGAAAGACTTGAACAAATACCAGGATGGAAAGATCGTAAAAAATATGATGAGACTATAATTCGGCACGTTAGGCCAGTGACAAAAGAAGTCAAAAAAAAGTATTATATCACGCCCTATCCGTCAGCAACCGCGATGGATTTTGAGGGTAATGTCTGGGTTGCAAACCGGGGGTATGGTACTGTTATCAAGATTCTTAATGAAGGGGGTTTCGACAGCAACGAAAACGAAAGAATCGATACTTCAAAAAACATTTCTAAAAATAAAAAATCCGACGAGAGTAAAGGTTCCGAAAAAAATGATAGTGTTGGCCATGCCGGTGTCCTTCCCTGGTGGCAGGATGAACGGGTAGTGTTTAACATCGAGGTAGGGGAAGAAAACAGTGAACCGACAACAATAGCTGTGGATGCGGATAATAATGTCTGGGTGGGACTTTATAATGAGAATCGGTATGTTAAGATCAATGGCGAAACGGGCGAAAAACTGGCGTATGTGAATGTACCAGGTTCTCCTGTTTGTACGGTTATTGACGGTAACGGATTTCTCTGGTCGGCAGATGGTGGGATAACCAAAATTTTTACCCGCACCGATATGGTAATCGGTCATCTGGATATCGAAGCTTATAGTATTACTGTGGATAACGCTGATCAACTGTGGGTAGCTGATACAAGAGGTGAGCTTGTACTCCAGGTCGATACGAACAGAGGCCATGTAGTCAGCGAGTATTATAATCAGGAGATTCAGACAAATCGGCATGATACATTAAAACCAGATGATGCCATTGCCGGTGAAGAAAACATATCGGAAGACAACGCAAATCGAGGCATAACCCCGGACACAGAGGGAAACATTTGGGTAACCAATTTAAACAGTAACAGCGTTACCAGGTTCAATCGCGAGAACGGCGAGGTTCTGTCTATGATACCCGTCGGCGATCATCCGGTTGGTATTGCCGTTGACTCCAAAAAGAACATGTGGGCTGTCAACAGGTATTCCGGCAACGTAACTAAAATCGATGCGACAACCAATGAAGTCGAAGGGACATACTCAGTTGGTGCAGGCCCATGCGGTGAGGGCGACATAACAGGCTTTAAGCTTCTCAGCATTACTACGCGAACAGGACTTTGGGCTTTGACACATGATAGCGGTGAGAGTCGTACTTCCTGGTATAATCTCTCCTGGAACAGTGATGAGCCGGATGGCACCCAAATCTCTGTGAGGGTACGAAGCAGCGAACCTAATGATGTGTCAGATGATATTCCCTGGGTCAGTGCAGAGAATGGCGTTGAGTTGAAAGGTATATCTGATGGTCAGTTGCTGCACATTGAAACAAAGTTTATAAGCGCGAAGCGAAATGTATCTCCAATATTATTCGATCTGACAGTAACTCATAGAGTAGATTACTTGCGGAAAGAATACCAGGATATGTATTTACTGCCGGCTGACAAGCAATCAAATAGTGAAGTAATATGTTTGAAACAGTGGAATTTTCCGAAAAAGGCACCCGTTAATCGGTATATTATGAGTAATGTACGTTGGGAAGCAGTTCGTGAAGACCCAAAAACTGAGATCAAAATCGGAATCTTTGGTAGTTGGCGACCTCAGGAGCCGATTTGTGTGCTTTATGAAGGTATGCTATCCAAAGGGATCAAGCCGTTCGAAAAAGATTTCAGTCTTTGTGTTCCGGAGAAACCGGGCAACTATCGAATTCGATTGATAGCTTCCATTGGCCCTGAGTTCTGTAATAACTTTTATGGCAAAGAAAAAAAAGAAAATGATGCACCACAGATTATCGGCTGGTCTGAAATGAGATTAAGTGTTCGAAGCCATGACTGATGAATTTTATCGGGGATTAATCCCGCTTAATCTTGAGACAGTCAAAAAAGAAGAATTTACATGGACCACTGATTTTGACCGGAAATATTAGGGATAGTCATCAATTTAATCCCATTTATTCTTGACAAGTCTGGTGAGATGGTGTTGTTCTGATTTATTATGCTGTACTGGTTCAGCGTGAATTGGACTAATCACTTTTACAGTTAAGCCTGTCCTGAGCGAAGCCGAAGGGAGAGAACCTTGCCTTCGGCAAGGAGGTTTTTTTAAGGCATAGCAAAGCTCAGAATTGTCTTTTTGGGTTGGCCTGTTCTGCCTGTTCGGATAGTCGAGCCATCTACCTCGAAGACTCGGTGGCTGCCACCCGTCGGGTGAGTAAATGGCGGGCACGGCCCGGGCTACTTTCGGTATCATAGATAGTCTTTGCCATTGAGGCTGTGGACGACAGATTTTTGCCATTTTTCAAGCTCGGATTTCAT
>DAOWIP010000038.1 GCA_030640865.1 Sedimentisphaerales bacterium
ATTGCATTTCTCAACTATTGCAAGTATAAATATTGTGAATTAAAGGTGTTGTGAATTAAAGGTGTCCGGTACTTTTTTTCTTGAATGAATTAAAGAGGTCAGGCAATAATTATTTTGGCTTTTGTGCTAAAAAATCTTGCTTTAGCTCTCTCTTTACAATATTTTAATCTTATGAATACGCCTTTGCCCATCAAAATTCGAGTAGCTGTGGTATTAGCCATTGGCATTGTGATTTTCTCTACTGTTGGTTGGTCGTTTGCTCGGCCGTGGGATCCTGTCGGTGATTTAACGGTTTTGTCCCACCATCAACCACTGCGAATGATATTTATGGTATTGTTACTGGCCCTGATATCAACGGCTTTGGCTATTGTTGTTTCTGGTCGTTGGGTCCGCGAAATTGCGCCTTTGGCCGTTCCCGCTGGCTTGAGTGCCTTTTCGGTATTAACCGGCGGTATCTTTGCGTTATTGTTGAAACACAATCAGTTACCCGGCAGGAGTCGTATGTTTCACCATTTTTCTGGTGAAGCTGTTTTTTGGTTTGTTTTAGTTATTGCTGGTTTCATTCTGGCCCACTTGTCATTCGTTTTTTTCAGACGCGGCTCGGCAGCCAAAAGTCCTTCCGCCCCCCCACCAGAGGCGAAAACCGCCTTTATAAAACGCTTCGTTACCAATTTCATCAATAGTCGAGAGACCAGGGCAGCGATTCTGGCCCTTATTGGCACTTGTATTGTCGCCGCTATCCTGCTTATGTTACTGGCCCAGTCTCAAGCAGTTAAGATAACTCTTCCGAACCAGCGTGTGATTTCGGCTGCTTCTGTTCCCGATCTTGGCCAGAATATTTTCGCTGTTTTCACAGCCTTTCTGTTGGCAACTATGCTTTTTCAGCATTTGTTGAGCGCGCCTTTATGGTCTTTCATACCGGCCCCGCTGATTGTAGCCGTCTTCGCTTATTCTGGTGCCGCCCACCAAGTCATTCAGGTTCCTCTCGCCCAGGTTGCTCCCACTTTTATCCTTCCTTCGATGCGGATCGCCACTATTTTACCGGTTCAATATATAGGACTGGGAACACTCGCTGTTATAGCGGGGTACTGGTTTAGCATTCGCGCCCGACGCATTCGACAGTTCACAACTTGAATTACTTCACATCGCCCGGTGTTCCAAAACTGAAATCAGACCACGGGTCAATATAGGCAATATAGATAATATAGGGGCTATATTTTGCCTAACGGGCAAAATGGACGCCGAAAAAAATGTTGAAAATATTATTTTTTTTGCTCACTTTATGTGACTTTTGGCAAAAAGTGTGCTATTATTTTAATAAGTAGTTTATGGGACGTTTGGGAAGTGTGGTTTTTTAACGATTTTTGCTGTTTTTGAGCGTTTTATGCTATTTTTGGCGGAAAGTGGGGTTTTCGGTTGGTGTAAGGGATTTCAAGACCGTTTTTTGTTCGTAACACATTGTCATTAAAGCACTTAACTGGATTGGGGCGAAAAACGATGCTTTCAGTGGCTGATATCAAGCATCGTGCTATATCGATGGGAATTTGCACTGGTCAAATGCCTGATGTTGAGTTCATTTGGTCGGTGCAGAGAGCTGAGGGCAATAAACCCTGTTTTGGTCAGGGGAAGGGATGTCGTAACCGTGAGTGTATATGGAGGCGGAAGTGTCTGTCGTTGAGTTATTTTGCCGAAGTGGCATTACCGTTACGGGAAGGATTGGCAGAGCATACGACAACAAAGAAAAAAAATAGAGATAAGGAAGTGATAGAGCAGTCAATACTGGAGGGAATGAGAGAGCAGCGGAGGCAGAAAGTGCCGAAGCAAATGCGCAAAGAAGGGAAAAGGGAAAAGGTTTTTTCTGGTTGCGCGAGTACCGTTCTCGGCAGGTGCATGTGAACAGTTGTATGTAAAAAAGAAACTGTATCTGCGGAAACATGCGAGCCCTGATCCATAGCGGAATGATACCCGTACAATACTTATTCTTACTTGCCGGATCACGTAAATGACCCGGCAAGTTTTTTTATGCGCAATACGAAAATAGAGTTTAAGGTGATATAGCAAAATGCTATAATGTGTAGTGGAATAAGAGTTTTTGCCGAAATGGGACACAAGCAATTGTAAAAAAAGGTTTTATATTCAGCATGGCAACTCACACTCTGACAGTAAAAAAAATCATTCCATATATAAGAAAATGTGGCTACAAGGGACAGAGTCTTGTGGAAGATTAGACCTATTACGAGTTGGGCCTAATAAAGAAAAGAGCCCGTGAACGGTTACGAATTACAAGATAGTATTGCGAATAAAAAGAACCGGAAAACATGCTTAAGCTCGCCACCCAACAAACCATCCGCCTCGAAGACCAGGTGGCCTAATGCTACGCTTCAAGTGTCCGTCATCCGTTCAGCACCTCAACCCGTCGCAAATTGCCTATCTTGACGCCAGCGTCAAAAGTTCAGCTCGACCGTGATGTCAGGCTGGGATCGCAATAAATAAGTTGTGGGTGGTGAGTTGTGAGAAAAACAGAAGATATGCCCAATGGGTATCACTCAGGATCGGTATAATGGTCGTTCGGCACTTTTGGCGGAGGTATCTAACTTAATTGTTTTTGAGAAACAGAGTTTCTCGGTTAATATTATTTCGTGTAAAATCTAATCGAAAGGAAAAAAATGAATTATTCTATGCGACACATAATATCGTTATTGGCAGTTGTAATTGCCAGTTCGTCAACATTCGCGACGGATAACTCTATATTTGACAGACCACAATCTTTGGACGACGATTTTGAGCCTCGTTTGTTAAAGTATCCCAGGGAAAATCTCTTTACCGGTGCGGATATTTCAGCAAGTGGAATCCTTGATAATCATCCTCTCGAAATAGCCATTGATGGAGATTACGATTTCCACAACTATTTGAAAAGGGAAGGGAAAAAGCGCCCTGGTTATTTGACGATCGATATGAAACAACAAAAACAATTTAATGCTATTGCTTTCTGGCATGGTCATAATGCAAATTGGTTTCGTTATAAAATTGAATGTTCACAGGATGGTACAAACTGGGTTTCTGTCGTTGAGCGACCGAGACTTCTCAGGGCACCTTCCGCCCACGAAGGATTTTATCACCAGTTTGAGCCGATTCAGGCACGCTACGTTAAATTCACGATCCTGAACAACGGTTATCTTACGGAGATTGAATGTTACAATACTGCTGATACACCGCTCAATGGCTGCGTCTCATCCCTCAATGTATCACATCGTTCCAATATCATTCCTGTCAAAACGGGTAACAAGCAGTGGTCTGCTATAGCATGGAAAGGCGAGCGTGTTGCCGGGCAGTTTGCAATCTGGTCGGATATCAAATCTGAATACGCGCGTTTATCAACGACGGACCTGGTAAATCAAGATGGCAACGTGATACCAATGCAAAATGTAAAAGCCTGTTTTATGCGTTATGTGTCTGCCAATGGAATAGCGATCCCAGACATTATCGAAACAGATACGCATATTGATATTCCGTCAAAAACAATTCGTCCCATCTGGTTGCGTATTGATGTGCCTCGCTCAGCTAATCCGGGCGTGTATAAGGGTGAACTGACGTTCAGGGCAAACAGAGGGCGAGAATTTATATTCGATCTTAATGTGAAAGTCATAAACAGGACTTTGCCTCCGCCTTCGCAATGGAAGTTCTGGCTTGATTTATATATTAATTACTCGGCTATTGCAAATTTACATAAAGTAGAACCATGTTCGGACGAGCACTTAAGAATATTGAAACCTTACCTTACAATGGCCGCGGAAGCCGGGCAAAAACCCATTATGATCTCACTGTCGCATAAAGGTTATAATTGTCAATATCATCCCATGTCCTGGCTCATCAAACGCACTCTTTTAGCAGACGGAAGCTGGTATTTCGACTATACAGACTTTGATCGCTATGTTGAGCTTGCTGAGGAATGCGGTATCAAGGGACAGATAAGTTGTCATTCAATGTATTCCTTTGGTTATTCCAAGGCCCGTTGCACGTACAAAGACCAGGCAAGCGGCGACATGATTCAAAAGCTGCTGTTGCCCGGAACACCGGAATATGAGGAGTTTTGGATTCCTTTCCTTGAAAATTTTGTATTGCATTTGAAAGAAAAACAATGGCTTGACCGCGCTGTTATGTGGTTCGACGAACGTCCTCTTCAACTTATACAGAAGGCGATAGAATTAATCCATAAGTATGCTCCGGGACTGAATTGTGGATCTGTCGGACACTATGGAAAGGAACTATCAGAGAATACGCGCGACCTATGCATAAAAGGATGGAACGACAGGATCAGTGATTCCGGACTGAATTGGCGTTCAGAGCGCGGGTTGACAACCACTTTTTATACGTGTTGGAATCCGGCGCGGCCTAATACATTCACGGCCAGTCCACCTGTTGAGAATGTTTGGATGGGCTGGCATGCAGCGGCGAGGGGTTTCGATGGATATCTACGCTGGGGCTTTTGCAATTGGAACAGGGACCCCTTCGAAACTACGGACTATTTTAGTACTACTGAACGTTCCGGGGACGCCTGGTTAATCTACCCCGGACCGCGAAGTTCCATGCGTTTTGAACGACTTCGTGAGGGTATTCAGGATTTTGAGAAAATTCGCATTCTGCGTAACGAACTTAAGAAAAACGGTAAAAATAATCAAAAGCGCCTTGATGCACTAAACAAGTTGTTGCAAAATTTCCAACCTTCGAAAACCGGAAAGCCATTAGATAATGTCGGTACACCTGAAGAAATAGCCCGGGATATTCAAAAGGGTAAGGAAATTCTCAATTTCATTGACGAATAAAGCGTATGCCAGCATCAGGTAAAACCGCATCTATTCAAAGAAAACAGCAGGGGCTATATCAAATGGTGCGATACATCGCACCCTGCTTAACTTAAACGAAGGAATAATTGGCCTTGATAACGGGTAGGGTTATAGCTACAATTATTTTTATCTGATTTGCTAAAGTCAAATCAACATTAAAACCAAAGGGGCGACTTTAAAAATGTACCGGACACCTTTAATTCCCAACGATTCCGTCGATATAGTCAAAAAGGCTCTTTCGTTTCAAACGCCCGATCGGCTGCCGGTATTCATTAACGCTTTTTGGGACGAATTCACGGCGATCTGGCGTCAACGGGATAGCTCCCGGACGGATATTGAAATAGAAGATTATTTCGGTAACGACCTTTGTGTGCCGGTGGCAGTGGAGGGATTTTTTCCATCGCATATAGGCGAGATCGAAAGAAAAGGGGACGATGTTTTTTCCGACGACGGCTGGGGCAGAATTATTCGTACTAAAGAAGGAACTACATTTTACGAAGTTGCCGAACGTTTGTTAAAGACACCAAAGGACCTCGATTCCATCGAATTCGAACCGGCCGATCTGTCCCTGCGTTATAATGATTTCCTTAAAGAGGTAACTGAACAACGCCGAAAAGGCAGGGCGGTGTTTATCAAGATCGGCGGTCCCTTTATCCGCAGCACCTTTTTTCGGGGCGAAACCGATTTTCTAATGGATATGCTGCAGGACGAATCCTTTGCCATAGCGATAGTTGAAAAAGTCGCCGATCATCTTTTACAGGTCGGTTTGGAATCGCTGCGGCAAGCGGACGCTTATGAATTCGGGGTATGGATATTCGATGATATGTGTAATATTAACGCCCCCATGTTTTCGCCCAAAACTTTTGAGCGTATTTTTTTACCTGTATATAAACATCTCGTGGCGGAATTGAAAGGCGCAGGTGCCCGTTGGGTAATTTTACATTGTGACGGTAATCTGTTACCGTTGCTCGACTTGCTGATAGAAGCGGGCATCGACGGAATCAATCCGGTAGAACCCGCGGCGGGTTTGAACATACCGAAGCTTATTGAAAAATATTACGGCCGATTAAGTTTTATCGGTGGGCTGTGCAATACCAAAATATTGCCCGGCAGTGATCCGGATCGTATTCGGCAACATATCGAAGAAGCTATCGAGGCCGGTAAAAACGGCGGACTTATTTTAGGTACTCACTCTATCGGCCCGGATATATCGCTCGAAAATTTCGAGCTTCTTCGCCGAACCATAAAAACAAAAGGGCGTGGATACTTGCCCGCGAACTAACGGGGAAATTTAATCATGAGCACTATAACAATGAAATATCCCGCTCAAATTTGTATATTGCCGGTCATTCTGATTATATGCAGCCTGGTCGAGCACTGTGATTGCTCGGTTGAAACATATCGGGCAAATCACAGACAAGTTTCTGTCGATATTCCCAAAAAGCAAGCGAAGGACAAGCCGAGGAAAATTGTTTTAATCGCCGGCAAACCCAGCCACGGTAAGGGTTATCACGAATGGGATAAAGTTGCCCGATTATTGAAAAATTGTCTCGACAACTCATTTCAGAACGGGGAAGTAGTAACGGAAACATATTTCAACGATTGGCCGGCAGAGGCCCATGTTCTCGACGATGCCGACGCGGTGGTAATGCTTTCAGACGGGCTTCAAACGCATCCCCTGGTGGAACCAGACCGTGCTGAAAAAATCAGACAGTTGGCGAAACAAGGTGTCGGATTAGTATTCATACATTATGCCGTGGCGCCTCCTGAGGGTCTTGAAGATGATTTTCTGGAATGGACAGGCGGCTACTGGGACAGAGACCATTCTCAAAACCCCATTAACACGGTCAGGGTATCGCCCACATTAACCGGCCATCCAATCTGCCGAGGCTGGGATTCGTATGTTGCCGAGGATGAGTTTTATTTTGCCATTCGATTCCGAGAAAATGATAAGCGGCTGATTCCCATAATGACGGCAATGCTGCCGCCACGCAATCCTCAAAAAGAAATCCTGGCCTGGGCCGTGGAACGAAAGGACGGCGGCCGCGGCTTTGCCTTTACGGGCGGTCACTTTCAGCGTAATTGGCATATTGAACCATTCCGCAAAATGGTTCTCAATGCCATTTTATGGTCGGCAAAAATAGAAGTCCCGGAAAATGGTGTTCAATCGACAGTTGTCTGGAAGTTTGTCAGCATGCCGAATTTCCTGAACGCGGATACCACTTATCCCCAACCCGGCTGGGAAGACACACTCGATTACGTCCTGAAATCAATCAAGGCCGAAGGTCCTGAGTTTGTCCTTGTGGCGGGCGATCTGATTATGGGGCGATGGCCGGATAAGGATAGTATTAAAAAGTGCGCGGCTATCTACTATCCGGCATGGATCAAACGGATGAACGACCACGGCTTAGCATTTTATGCCACTATCGGCGATAATGAAATCGGCGGCAGTCCGTGGAAAGAGGAAAAGGCTGAGCTTGTACCGTTCTTTAAAAAGCGGTTTCAGAAGTATATGAAAATGCCACTGAATGGGCCAAGACGTATGAAAGGGACCGCATTCTGGTTTATCAATGAGAATATTCTGTTTATTGCCGTGGATGTCTTTGAAAAGGGGGCCGAAAACCAGGGGAGAATTGTACCCAAAGTTACAGGAAAACAGTTGGAATGGCTTAACGAGGTAATCATAAACAATCCCGGCATCAAATACATCATTGTTATGGGGCATACGCCGATTCTGGGGCCGGTAAGGAAGCAGGGTTCCGGCGAACTTATGTTAGAAAAAGGCAGAAAATCCCCCTTATGGCAAACTATGAAGAAATACGGCGTGGATATTTATCTTTGCGGTGAGACTCACGCGATAACCTGCACACAAGAAGATGATATTCTACAGATCGCACACGGCAGTTTGTTCGGCTATAACCCGAAGGTGAATTATCTGGTGGCGACAGTATCACCAAATAAGATTGAACTCGAACTGAAAGAAATAGACATTGTCAATAAAGGCAAAAAATTACGGCGGGCAGGAGATAATAGCCTTTATGAAACAGTGTTAATTACCGATGAGATGAAAAAAAGAGGATACGTTTCTGTGGGGAAAATGGTTGTCGAATATATCGGCGGCAATAAGGTCATAAAAGAAAAAAGCGGATATTTCGAAGATGTCCATTTTTCTCAGGAGAAAAGTGAAACCATTTATTCAGTGAAATAATGGTAAGCGTTCAGCTAACACGTGGGCCAAAGCCCTACCCTACTTAACCGCTAAGTCAGGAAGAAAAATACAATGTCCCCCCTTTTCCTCCCCTGCCGTTTGACAAATACCTTAAAATACTTTATCATAAAAGAGTAGTGAGCGAAGGAGATTATACAAAACAACTAAAACACCCGTAACTCAAGCGCAAACAAAGAGTATTTTAGTCAATTAAAAGCAACTTGAGGAAAGAAATTATGAATAAAAGACATCTATTCGTGTTAATATCGATTTTGGTAATCGTTTTTTCTGTCAAGACTATGGCAGATAATTTCACTTCTGGTACGCAAACAGCGGTCAAATTCGGGGTTCATGAAATTACTTTAACAGGAGATGGTTCTGTTTCCAATGCCTTTGATACGATATGTACCGTAACTTTTACCCCGCCATCCGGCCCAGCTAACGCCAAAACCGTACACGCGTTTTACGACGGTGGAGACACCTGGCGAGCCCGGTGTTATATCACCGAGATCGGCACGTGGACATGGATATCCAATTCAGCCGACGATGCCCTGTTAAACAACAACAGTGGATCATTCGCCGCCGAGGGTTCAAGTCTCCGCGGCATGTTGAAACCGCACGATCAAAATCCACAGATGTGGATGACCGATAACAATAAGACCTTTGCCAATATCGCTGACACGGCTTACAGATTATTCGCCACTGATAGTTGGGCGGATGATTATCAGGCTTATGTGGCCGACGACGTGAATATGGGTATAAGTACCATGCGATGTACGATGCTTGCCTGGAAATGGGACCGGTACTTCGAAGGCGGCACCGACGGCGATAAGGAAAGACCGCACCTGTCGAATTTTCAACATACCGACGGCCGTATCAAGTGGCTATTGGATAACTATCCGGATATATATACGCAATTGATCCTGTTCCCCGGCGGGTTACTATCTGGGGATTCCACTTACTGGAGAGATAATCTGACGGATAGTCAGCGAAACAGAATGATGAGGTATATCATCGCACGATTCGCGGCATTTCCCAACAAATTCTGGGAAGTAACCAATGATACGATATGTCAAGATCAGGCGACTCACCCGGCCACGTGGTTTTGGGCCACCAATGTCGGCAATTATTTTAAGGATAACGATCCCTGGGGTCATTTTATGGCTTTTGGTCATCGCCGTGACGATCCCTATCCATTCTGTGATCATGAATGGAGCACCTATATCGTCGGCTATACTCAGTACGATATAGCGTGTGAGTTGATAGAGTTTCGTGGATATGATATTTATCCAAAACACGTCTATAATACGGAAGACTATTATGAGACATATAACCCGCCGCTCAATCCGAAATATTTTTATCGTCGATTAATGTGGTCCTATCTCCTGACGGGCGCATCAGCAACATACGCACAAATCTGGAATGACATTGTGCCTTACAGCCAGAGCGGTTGTGAGGGCATTGACTCCATACCGTACATCAGATATTTTTTAGTTGACCGGGATATCGACCTGGCTCTTTTTACCCCCGACGACGGCCTGGCGGTACAGATTAACGCGCCCGGCCCCGAATATAACGACGGGCCAAGCAAACCGCAATGCACACGGCGGGGATATGAGGAGTTTGTTGTCTATATTCCCAACGCCGCCGAGGGCGAAAAGGCCGGTTTCGGCGATGCGTGGGCCGTAGTCGGAGAATATACACGAAGGGATGCCGCACTTGACAGCGGCAAAACACCACAGGTAAAAATTGATCTCAGATCAGTAACAGGCGTCTATGTCGTCCAATGGTATCGAGTGGTGGACGGTGCGTCGGCAGACGGATCAGCGGTGGCAGGCGGAGATTGGCAGACCTTGACTTCACCATGGCAGGGGGAAGATGTGGTTCTGTATCTTTCCCGGATAAGCGGCCCTGATTACAAGGTCATAGCCGCCGAAGCGGACACCTATGTTCGCTCAGGCAGTTACGCGGATGATAATTTCGGCAGTGATACTATCTTATACGTCAAAGAAGACAGCGGTAATCCGGATTATACGCGGGAAACATATCTCCGGTTTGATTTATCGAGCATTCCCGGTAATATAGTATCCGCGAAGGTTAAATTGTATATGTATGACGTTGAATATTCAACAACCCATTACGCACATCTGGTCGGCGACAACTCATGGCAGGAACATTCGATGACTTGGAACACCAGACCGGCGGCTGATTATCAGATTGACAACTGGGTTCCCTCGGATAACACATGGTCTGAGATCGATGTTACCGCGGAAGCCCAAAATGCCTTGAGCGGCGACCGGAAACTCTCTATCAGTGTTACCGGTGAATTATTGTCATGGGATAGATATTATTCGCGGGAATATGGGGCTGGTGCCTACGCACCACAAATAATGGTGATATACAACCTCGGTAATCCTGCGGACTTTAATAACGATGGTAATGTTAATCTCAAGGACTTTGCCATTCTCGCTTCGTACTGGCTGAAAGATAATATGTGTTCAGCCACCGATTGGTGCCAGGGAAGCGATTCCGACAAGAGCGAGACAGTTGATCTTTCAGACTTTATATTTTTTGTCGAAGGCTGGCTGCCTGTAAATGGGGGGCAATAGTTACTCTGCCATTTTGTGATACTTCAACATTTGGTGTAACATTTTAGCCATCTGCGGCAATAAGGTCATAAAAGAAAAAAACGGATATTTCGAAGATGTCCATTTTTATCAGAGCGCATTTTGATTTGAATCGCAACACTGGAGCCGTGTGGTCGAATCTCTCTGACGATTGCCGGCGAGACGCCCGCGATACAGGTTTTTTCAGAGTAAATGGCGGGCACCGCCCGCCCCTACTTTCGCCCGGGCTACGCTTCAAGTGTCCATCATCCGTTCAGCACCTCAACTCACATAAATTTTATCTATCTCAATTAATGTAAAAATAAGCCCTCTAAAAAGAAATTTTTGTCACCTTTTTTACAGTATTGCAACTTATAATATAGGACATAAAGATATTTCACTGATTCTGAAAAAGATAAAAAACATGACAAAAGAAGATTTAAACATTTTTAAGGCAGCTCAGGCTGGAGACAAAGAGGCTTTTGGAGTTATTGTAAATCGATACCAATCTTTAATTTGTGCAATTACCTACAGTTCTACAGGTGATATCAACTTAAGTGAAGATATTGCCCAGGAAACCTTCCTGGCTGCCTGGAATAGTTTAGGCGAGCTGCGGAATCTCACCAAATTACGTGCTTGGCTATGTGCTATTGCCCGAAATCTTGTCAAGCAATCATTTCGCAGACGCAAAAATGATATTAGTGAATATGCAATGTCAATTGAAGCAAACGACCAAACAATACCGGCTGTGCAGAAAGACCAAAAACACATAATTGACAATGAAAAGCAGGAAATTCTTTGGCAGAATCTGGAGAAAATACCAGATACATATCGAGAACCAATGATTTTATATTATCGCGAGCAGCAATCCATCAAAAAGGTCAGCGAATTACTTGATCTTTCAGAAGATGCTGTCAAGCAAAGGCTGTCTCGTGGCAGAAAAATGCTTAAGCAGCAAGTAGCCTCTTTTGTCGAAGATGTTCTTGGAAAAACCAGTCCAGGAAAGTCTTTTACGTTAGCTGTATTAGCTGCACTACCAGCAACCCAGGCACAAGCTCTGGGTGTTGGGATTACTGCTGCTTCGTCGAGTTACCCATCAGCTATACTCGCTTTCTGGTCTTGCGTGGGTCTTAATCTGGGAGGTATGCTGTTTTTTTTTGTTACTGGGGGCTATTTGACGCTCGCTGTTTTTATAGCATTGTCTTTGTACATGTTATTAAGACGTCCAGATTGGCTCATCAGTACGAAAGCCGTTACGCGGAATACTTTGGGATCTTTGCTTGGCCTTGCTATATGCTTTGCTTTCATCAAACCGCCTTACTACTCCTTGTTTTTTGCAATGTGCTTTATAGGGCAATTACTTGTACTTCATCCGGGGTGCCCCGAAAACATTAGAATTTTGTTTACACCTATGGGCAAGTCTGATCCCCTTTACCTTTGGAAAAGATGGGATTGGAATGTTCCTCCGAAGAACTGGAAGACCACATTAGGTCTTTTGTTGTCTTATATGCTTGGTTTCATCGGTCTTGGGATTTTTGTCATTCTGAAAACGAAATCAGATATCGCATGGGGGTATTTAGTATTAAGCTTCCTAATGGCCCTAATTTTTGCCGTCCATTCATTTAGACTGATTGCTAAAACTCGCTGAGTTTTCTGCTTCACTTGGCTAAAATGTTATGATATTTCGAAGATGTCCGTTTTTCTCATGAAAAAAGGAGAACTATTTATTACAAGTGAAATAATGATAACCCCTGCTATCGCCGATAAGTATAGACGATGAGCGTAAAACTATAAAGTCCGATAAGTCAGAACGGAATTTTATATAATGCACTCGAAAAATAAATTATCCGCTAAACACCGTTATCTAATCTGGCGAGCGAACTTCAGCATACCCGGGTTGCTGGCCCGCTTTGACGAAAAAAAAGTGGTTCCCTTCATTACCGCTATCAATGCCGGCTTAGCCATTTTAGTCCTTAGTCTCTTTGCCTGGCTTACCGATTTACCACTGGCATTTCCGGCCCTTGGTCCGTCGGCATTCATTCTCTTTAGCTCTCCCCTTTCCACCGCCGCTGCGCCCCGCAGCGTTATTATGGGACATTGGATCAGCCTGGCCACCGGATTTATCGTTTG
>DAOWIP010000125.1 GCA_030640865.1 Sedimentisphaerales bacterium
ATTCTTCCTGAATTACTCGGCAGCGGTTCTCATACCGCCGGGCCAGAACGTCAACCACCCCATCGAAACGTCTGTTTAATTCGTGCCTGATCTCCGAAAGCGCGGCACCATCCTGAACCAGTTTATCAGCGGTATCATCAGTTTTGCCGAGGGGCGGCGCCATAAGCATAGTTTTGAGCTGCTGCTCATTGACCATTTGAATCTGATCGCGGAATGCGGTGAAATCCCGACGGGCAGTGAAAGAACCGTTAATGTATGCTTCCAGCTCGGTAGTGGTCTGACCGGACGGGTCTGTCAGACTCATAACCCTGGCTCCGGAGGGAGTCATAGCGTCAAGAAGCCAGCCGGCCAGGAATATCAGAATGATTCCCATGGCCGCCAGAAGAAGTTTGCCGGGCTGGACAGCGGCCCGAAAACCGCCTTTGGTGAAAATCTTCACAAACGGCAGGTTAGCCAAATAATCATTGCTGTCCACATTTGAACTGTCATTTTGCTGCGACATAGGTCAACTCCTTTCGCATTAGAATTATTGTATCTGCTTCAGATGATAATTATAATAGGGACGGAACAGGTTGCAACAGAATTTTCCGACAGGAACCGCCGGAGACTGATATGTCGCAAAAATGGTAACATTTTAGCCAAATGTAGCACAAGCTTCCAGCTTGTGATTAAAACCTCTTGGGTGGCACCTTTCTGTATTTCAGAGAGGTGCTCTTGCGTGATTTTTCTAAATTACCGCAGATGGCTAAAATGTTACCAAAAATGCAATACCATCGTAAATGCACGCTACAGGTTGCGATCCAGTCGGCGGTACTGGATGGCCTCGGCGACATGATGAGACTGAATATCAGGGACGTCTTCCAGATCGGCGATGGTCCGGGCGATCTTTAGTACCTTGTCATAAGCCCTGGCGCTGAGGCCCAGTTCATAGACCGCCTGCTTAACCATATTATGGCCGGCATCGTCGAGGCGGCAGAAATGGCGGACCTGGCGGCTGTTCATTCGGGCATTGGTCAGGATGTCCTCATCGTCGAAACGCTGCTGTTGCCGCATACGGGTCTTCACAACCTGTTCCCTCATCTCGGCCGAGCCGGTCCCGCTATGATCGGCGGACAGTTCACGGAAAGGCACTGTAGGCACCTCTACATGGATATCGATCCGATCCAGCAGCGGCCCGGAAATGCGGCTCAGGTAGCGTTCGACCTGATTGGGAGTACATTTACATTTGCGTTTCGGATCGGTCAGATAACCGCAGGGACAGGGATTCATCGCCGCGATCAGCATGATGCTGGCAGGGAAAGTCATCGTCCCGGCCGCCCTGGAAATAGTAACACAACCATCCTCCAGCGGCTGGCGGATAGTTTCCAATACACTACGCTTGAATTCGGGAAACTCATCCAGAAACAACAGCCCGTTATGGGCCAGCGACAGTTCGCCCGGCCTTGGGACCGTCCCGCCGCCGACCAGCGAAGGACCGCTGGCTGAATGATGAGGGTTGCGGACCGGCCGTTTCGCCAGTAATGGCTGATCTTTTTTCAACAGTCCCAGTGCCGAATGAATGCGGGTGGTCTCCAAAGACTCCTGCAAAGACAAGGGCGGCATAATAGTGGGTAACCTCTTGGTCAGCATGGTTTTACCCGTGCCCGGCGGACCGATCATAAGAATATTGTGATTGCCGGCGGCTGCTACAGTCAAAGCACGCTTAACAGATTCCTGGCACTTGACATCGGCGAAGTCCAACTCATACCGCGAGGCCTGGGCAAAGACCGCGTCAATGTCAACCTCGACAGGTTCCAGGGGTAATTGACCATTGAGAAAGCCGACCGCTTCGGTAAGCGAGGTTACCGGTATAACCTCGATATCCTGCACTACCGCCGCCTCTTTGGCGTTGTCGGCCGGGACGATAATGGTCTTGAATCCCATTTCCCGCGTCATAATGGCCGTCGCCAGAACGCCTCTGATAGAACGTACCCGGCCATCGAGCGCCAGTTCACCCATCACAACGGTTTGGGCTACTTTTTCACCGACGATAAAACCCTGGCCGAGGAGCATACCCAAAGCGATGGGCAAATCGTAACAGGGACCTTCCTTTTTGATGTCGGCCGGGGCAAGGTTGATAATACTGGACGCTTTGGGATATTCATAGCCACAGTTGTTGACGGCACTTCGGACGCGTTCGACACTTTCCTTGACCGCGACGTCCGGCAGCCCCACAATAGTACTGCGTTCAAAGCCGCCCTTGCCGACATCGACCTCAACCTCGCACAAGACAGCGTCAATACCAACCATAGCACCACTATATATTCGGGCCAACATACATATATCCTTTCCAATATTCCGAACAACAGATTATCGCTGTATTGTAGCCTGCGGGCCGATTAGAGCAAGTAAATAGTGAGAGTAGTAAGAAAAGAGAAGAGAGTCGAGAGAAAAGAGAAGACCGCGTTGGGTAAAACCCCACCCTACGAAGATAATGACGAATTATGAAATTAGAATGAGGGATCAATAACAATAGACAATTTAGTACTGCCGTTATGGGGTTCCAAATGCAAACTAAATGTTCCTGTGATCCCTCCTTCGAATTTTGACGCTATCCTTTCATTTTTTACATATTCAATACAGGTACAAGTTTGCGGGAGTTTAATACCAACCATTTTATAAACCATTTTAAAACTTCTACCGATTCCATTTTACAAATAAATGGTTTATATGAAACCCAGTCAACTTGAGTTAATTATTGACAAGGCCCTTATCAGGTGGTAAAAGACGGATTTGTGTAATGTTTAAGTCATATTGTTACGGATATATTTTTTAGGAGCAGGCCTCTATTGCGAAGAACTGATTATGCGTACTCCAAACCCGGTATTTATACAGTAACACTCACTACGGACAATGGGACCGAAGAAAGAGCCGGCGACATTAAAAACCCGTGTGGTTGTCGAAAAGATAAAGCGAGAGAAAAAAATAATTTTTAATCACTATTAACAGGAGGTTGGTGTATATGAAGACCTATATGAAAATGAAGAGTCCAAAGCACACGATTATACTTTGTATGGCTGTTTTGTTGTTAACGACAGTTTCCCGGGCTGCCGACGTCTGGCCTGCGGATAATGGCGGACTATGGCCTACGGCAACACCTGAGTCGCAGGGTATGTCCTCCGATTCTCTTAAGGCCGCTCCATCACATATGACCGTCTCGGCAGGGACGGCTATTCTCATCAGAAACGGCTACGACATCTGGCATTATGGCGATCCGTATCAGCGAAAAACCGATTGGGCTTCGTGTGGCCGGACCATGATGACCATGATGTTTGGTCAAATGATCATGGAAGGAAAAATCACGGGAGGCGTCCAGGCGTTGGAACGACCGGTAAACGCTATTAATTGTGCTGAAGCAAAAATCCCCGGCAGTTGTATTCTTCTTAAACATCTGCTTAGTTATACGTCGTGTAGTTTTCCGTCTTTTAATGAGTCGAAGACTTATACGTCGTGTGGCAGCGAGCCACCCGGAAGCACATGGATCTATCATTGTAATTACTTCAAAATGTACCGAATGGTGGAACAGCTTGACGGCCGGAAGCCCGGGATTCGCCTTGCAAACATTGGGAAAGCCATCGGCGCCAATTGGGACGCATGGGAGTCTTTTATCCACAACGACCCTGGAGGGTCTCCCTTCCTGGGCATCAAATCAACCGAAGCGGCTGCCGCCCGTTGGGGCTATTTGTGGTTGAAAAACGGACGTTGGAAGGAAAAACGGATTGTTGACGAGGAGTATGTGAAGAGAACAATCGAACCCATGCCGAGTCCAAACGGCGGTTATGCTCATCCATACGAGGGGTGGCAGATTCATCTGAACAGGGACGGCGCCTGGAGTAATATAGTCCCGCACGACGCCTATGCTGCACTTGGCGCAAATACACGGTTAATTCTGGTAATTCCGAGTCTCAACATCATATATGCCCGATCCGGCCCGGAAAGAGGTTTCGGGTGGATTAAAGTGAATGGATATAGAGTCTTGAATCTCGGGCCTCATATCGAGCATGTGGTACGTGCCGTTCTGAACGATAGTACATCCAACCCGACAAATATCCTCTCTCCGGCAAAGGGAAGCAAGCTGACGGAAGGGAATGCAGTTACGTTGAAGGGAGAGGGTGACAATCTGTCGTGGTCGTACGACGCCGATAGCGACGGCAAGGGAACAATACCGATAGGCACGGGTGCGCAGGTTGTATTTAACGTTCCGGGAGGAGTATCCTCTCCGCGAACAATAACCATTACGCTGTCGGGAAATGGCGGCGTTGTCTCACAGACCTATTCACTGGCGGATATTCCCTCGATTCGGTCCGGCAAA
>DAOWIP010000506.1 GCA_030640865.1 Sedimentisphaerales bacterium
ACACTCCTGATCCTCCGTAAAACAGGTCCTACCAGCCACCTACACAGCAGCAATTTTGACCAATTCTACAGAGTTCTCGTTAGGAGTGCCGCACTTTTACTCCGCCCCGCCACCCGCCGCACTTTTACTCCGCCGTTTACAAATACTCTCCACGCTTCCTTACCGGTCTTTGTGGTATGAATTACCTGTCTATCTTTGTATCCTATCTTGTCGCGGTATTTAGGAACAATATAATGATATCTCGATCCGCAGTACCATTTGGTCTCATAATTAACGTAACGATGGGTGGTATAACGCGCTACATTATAGTCGGGTGGGCCGGTATAATACCGTCCCAGTTCCCTGCCGGTTTGGGTATCCAGCTTGGAAACGGTACCTTCATCTGCGTTGGCAATCCAGATTATGGGAAAAATAGTGGTTCCATGTTTAGACAGTTGAAGCTGATCGTGTACATAACTGTGGTTCACATCAAGGAGCTCGCCTTCGTCAAAGTGAGCACCGCTGGTATAGACACGCACAGCCTGGCCGAACACAGAAATCGTACTCAACGCCGAATATAAAATTATAAACAGAGCGATTCTCATATCAGCAACATGCTCCTTTTTGATTTTTGCCTCTTCGCCCCAAAATCAAGCGGCCCACGCGCCTTTCATTTCCTTTTCCTATATATTAGATTAACATAACCGGAATTCCTTACAATTTTAAAATAAAATTCCCGATTATATACATTTGTTAGCCGAAAATTGCCGACCATAATAACAGTATGGAAACCGCGAAAAAAACGGACTGTTTAAGCTCATTTTGAATGAAAAAACAGCATTGACGATTCCGTAACTCCTTTAATGACAAGGAAATACAAACCATGCAACGTGACGAAAACATGCCCGATGGGCATAACCCGGTCCCTGTGGATATTACTCCCTGTCTTTCGATCAAGCGTAGTCACGGACTGGGAAATGTGATATGTCTTCTGCCGGTATTGGATCGGCTGCACGAGGAGGGTTACCGGATCAATGTTTTTACCCGGCCCGAATGGATTCACGCGTTTTCCGTACTGCGTAGTCCTTACTGTTGGTCGGCGGCGGATTGCCCGGAGGACGTTATCGATTTGGACGAACTGACCTGTGGCTTGGCGCCGACCGAACACCGTACTGATGAATTCGCTCATTTGCTGGGATTAGGCTGTCCTTTTTCGTCGGCTCGGCTGCGTGTTCCGGAGGTCTGGACCAAGCCGTTCGAGCGTTTCAGGGGCGGCATTGTTTTTGCCCCGGAAGGCGGCCATCCTTCTCGCTGTTGGCCTACCGAGCAAGCGGCTCGGCTGCTCGATTACATAAACGGCGACAAACTTATTTTGGTCGGCACCCATACTGAACCGGTGATTCCCTGCCACTTTGACCTGCGCGGCCAACTGGAATTGCACGAACTATTCGGTTTGTTGGCGGTGGCCGGGGTGGTGGTAACTATGGACTCCGCTGTCCTTCATATTGCCGCGGCACTCGATGTGCCGACCGTTGCTGTTTTCGGTGGCGTCAATCCGGGTTTCCGGGTTCGTCAGGATCAGCATGTAGTGGCCATTACGGCGAAGATGGACTGCTGTCCCTGCAATAAAGATGAAAGCTGCGCCGGCGGTTACCCCTGCATCAATGCCGCTCAGCCGGAAGACATAGCCAAAACCATCCAACTCGCGAGGAATATCAATAGCAGGGTTATCTATCAGGTACCATTCATTCCCAACAGAACAATGTTGGCCGGCTGATTTTAAACATAACATATATGATTGATCTTCCTTACCCACTAATCCTTGCTTCCGCTTCTCCGCGTCGGTGCCAATTGCTGCGGACGGCTGGTTACGAGTTCACTGTTTCACCGCCGATGCTCGATGAGCCTGCGGTCCCTTCTATGCCTGTAGTGGCCGCAGCGGCCTGGGCGGAGGCAATGGCGTATTTCAAGGCGCGCTCCGTCGCGCTGAATAATCCAAAAGCAATTATCATCGGAGCCGATACCATCGTCAACCATAATGGAACCATTATCGGCAAAGCCAAAGATGAAACCGATGCCCGACGAATCCTCACTACTATTTTCGCCGGCACCAGTGAAGTCATTACCGGTCTGGCAGTACTGTGCCCACGGCAGGAAAAACGCGTTATTACACACGAAAAAACTACGATAGTAATGCGACCGATGACCGAGAAGGAACTGGAAGATTATATCGCCGCCGACACCTGGCGCGATAAGGCCGGCGCCTATGCGCTCCAGGAAGGCCATGATAAATTCCTCCAATCTATCAGCGGCAGCGAATCCAACGTCGTCGGACTGCCTATGGAAAAACTGAAAAAGGTTTTGGCGATGTTCCTTGAAAAGGGAAATGAGGCGAGCCGGCCAAAATGTAAATAATTGATGTAAGTCGTTATTTTTCATATCAGAAAATTGCTGTAAGTCTTTATTCC
>DAOWIP010000204.1 GCA_030640865.1 Sedimentisphaerales bacterium
AAAGATTAAATTGGCTGCTGCCGGTCGGCTTATCGCTCATCTGCACCGCGCGGGAATCAGGCATTCCGATCTGCACACCGGCAATATCCTTTTGCAAGCCGAAACTTCCTCCCACAAAAGCGGTCGGGAACAGTTACAGGCTTATATAACCGACTTGCAGAACATTGGTATAAAATCACCAACCTGGTTTTTCCCTCGTCTGCTCGGTAGTTTCGCCGGAGCCTTTCGCCGCTGGCGGATCAGGAATGTTGCGTTGCTGCTGGCTGGTGTCCAGCCCCTGACAGACAAATACCGCCGCAGGGGCGTCATTGACAGTATTAAAACCGATCCCTTGTATGAATTCGTAAAGGCTTATCTGACAACTCTGCAGGAACTGGAGAAATGGTCGTCTGCTGAATTGCCGGGTACGGTTTCCGAAAACAGTGTTTCAGTCCCTGCTGCTACTGGTGATATTGATGGAGCAGAGCGGAATTATCTTCGACGACTGATGACGCTTATTGGCAGATATCAGCGGCGTTTTTATAGACGCCGGGACAGGCGGCCGCTACGTAGTTCAAGATATTTTCGGAAACTAAAATTGTCTGATAGATGGTCGTCTCATGTATATCTGCAAAGCAGATACCCTGCCGATTTTTCTGTCGCCAGTCGCTGCCGTTTTACTGCTGAGCAATGGCGGCAGGCCCTGGCTGAGCCTGAATCGCTTCTACGATCGGGTAAATTACTCAAAGAGGGCGGGCGCAATACGGTAATAGTCAAAACGTTGACTGTTGGCTCAACATCGCTACAGGTTGTTATCAAGCATACGCGTCCGTATTCCGGCAATACTGTCAGAGACCGATTCGTGGCAATTGGTCGGGGACTGCTGGAGATGATAGCTCACAGCCGCGCCGTCAGACAATGGTTCAGGGCCAATGCCCTGATTTCTCGGCCAATTCCTACCGCCTGGCCCCTCGCGGCTCTGGAAAGGCGTGAGGGACTTCGGGTAAAAGATAGTATTTTTATATGCGAATGGATTCCCGATAGTGCGAACCTCGCTCAGGTTATAACACAGCGGCAGTTGACGGATGATTACAAATATCGAAAGGCGTTGGCTGAACAATTAGGCAAACTTTTGGGTATGCTACAGTATCAGGATTTTCGTCATCGCGATTGCAAGGCCACAAATATTGTGATACAGACTCCGCCGAGTCAGATGCCTGCTAACAAACGACTTTCCGGAATTATGTCTTACGGTGGCGGGTATCGTTGCCGAGCGTTTCCGGTTGACCTGGACGGCCTGAGACCACGATTATTCCACAGCAGATTTGCCGGCCATGAAGCCCTGATCCGCTTAGGCGAATCCGTCTTATCCTATTATAAACAAGTAACCCTGGCTGATTATGCTCGCGTATTTCGCAGTTATATCAGATACCTGGAACTGCCCGAAACACATAATCGTGCGTTAAGAAGAAAATTATGGGATAAAATATCAAAACAGGTCAGAAAAAAGGTTGCCAAAAACAACCGCAAAAACCTGCACAACACAGCCTGCAAAAACATCCTCATCATCAAACCCAGCAGCCTCGGTGATATAGTCCGAACTTTACCGATCCTGCATTTCTTGCGACGGCGGTACCCCAAGGCACAGATCAGTTGGTTGATTCGCACAGAATTCGCAGACCTGCTCAAATGCCAGCATGAGTTAGATGAAATAATCACGTTCGACCGTGAATACTTCGGTAAAATCCCCTGGAATCCGGAGGCGGCCCGTGATTTGTTCTATTTTCTCCGACGGTTACATCAGATGCGATTTGATATAGTGCTTGATCTACAGGGTTTGTTTCGGAGTGGGTTCATAGCTTTCGCTACCGGCGCACCTGTCCGTATGGGTTTTGCCAAAGCACGCGAATTGGCGCCGATGTTCTATACCCATCGAGTGAAAACTCCAGCCCAGCGGGAACATGTGGTAACGAGCTACTGGCGATTTAGCAAGGCTCTGGGGCCGGCAGGAAAAGAAGAAAATATACAGTTTAATATTCCGATCTATCAGGATAGTCTGACGAAGGCCCGTAATAAACTCCGGCAGGCAGGTCTCAGCGAAGAAAGAAAGCATGTTGTACTGCTGCCGGGAGGTACAGAATCAGCCAAAAGATGGCAGCCGGAAAAATTTGCCGCCCTTGCCCAACAATTATATAAACGCTATGATGTGACAATAGTGGTGCTGGGGGCCGGGGCTGTGGAAAAAATGCTGGCTGAGGAAATTGTCCGGAAAGCCCGGCAAGCCAGTGATGATAAAACCGGCCGGGCGCCTACCGAAGATGAGCGGCACGGTCCGGTTGAAATAATCAATCTGGTGGGGCTGACAGATTTAAATGAGATGCTGGCGATTCTAAATAAGGCCGTCCTGGTAGTAGGTAACGATTCCGGGCCGTTACATATCGCCGCGGCGATGGGAGTGCCGTTAGTTGGGCTGTATGGTCCGACCGATCCGGTAGTAGTAGGACCGTACGGACAGATGGATGGTGTGGTTCAGGCCGGCGTCAATCAGAAACGTCATCGGCGATACAGCCCAATAGAAGAACATCAAATAGATAGAATTACAGTCGAACAAGTACTCGAAACCATTGCGAAGAAGTTGTGAGTAGTGAGTAGGATTTAAGATTTGATGATTTCAGGATTTAATGATTTTCAGACGTCCCTACGGGACTAAAATAATAGAAGAACAAGTTTCCCAGCGATAAATCGCTGTGCTATTATCTCATGTCCCTATGGGACTTAAGAAAACCACGTGGGCCATAGGCCCACCCTACGAATATAATGACGAATTATGAAACCAGAATGAGGAAGCAATGACGAAGTTACAATGACGAATAATAATAAACCGGTTAAGACACCTCTCTGCTACGCAGAAAGGTGGCACCCTGAGGGCGGACACCCGGCGAAGAAGCAACCTTACGACAAAATGTTACGGTTTCGCTCGTGGGAATTCCCATACGCGATGCGT
>DAOWIP010000403.1 GCA_030640865.1 Sedimentisphaerales bacterium
AAGATAATTGATATTGAAAGCCTTGAGATATCGCGCGGTGGTTTTGGTTCCGCATTGGATTTTGTCAAGGTTCACCAGGACGCCGAATGGCTGATTGACGAAATCATCCTGAACGGCTCGCTGAGGGACCTGATTTTCCCCGGTGCGGTGAATACGATTACCGGTGGGGAGAACATTTATGGGTTTATCTGGAACGCCGAGTTGGGCGATGTCCAGTCTGTGAACGCGCCCCTTTTCCAATTATTCGATTTTCAGGTGGATTCATTGGGCGATGAGGCAGATGGGGAGTATGACTTCAACGTATGGAGGCTGCGCAATCTGGAGGTACTGGGTAATATTAATAATATGACCTTCCTCGACAGCAGCAGTTTAAATCGTTACAGCGACATTACCGTGGAAGGCGTCATTCAGGACAGCACTTTTTTCGGTTATGCACTTGACAGTCTGCTTGTGAAGAATCAGAATGAGGTTCCCGAAGCGATCAATAACTCCAATTTCTATATCAATGATTTCGGAGGTTACATAAGAAACGTAACAGTGGACGAGGGGGACGTTGTAGGCAGTGTTTTCAGCGCCGGACGGAGAATCGACAGCTTCGAGATTACCAACGGCAACCTGGAGCAAAGTTCCATCTCGGCACCGGGCAGCGTAGCCATGATGGGCAGGATTATTGTCAATCGTCAGGACGGCGCACCCGATGATCAGGGCGGCAATATTACCGGCAGTTCGATTACCTCCAAAGCCTTCATCACGAGTTTGTATGCCGCGGGTGATGTTTCCGATGATTCGTCCGTCTCTGCCGACAGTTATTATTACTCACGGATTTCTTCAATTATTACAGGCGGTGATTTCGCCGGGTCTGTCAGTTCTTACTGGGTTCATAATGTGCAGATCGGGTTCGATTCGAACGGCAATCGATTAGCTGAAGACGGTGACTTTACCGGGTCCGATTTCACAGGAACACTTTTAACCGGTACGGGTCTGGCCAAGCTGAGTGTTACCGGCAGGATCGAAGATGCATATATTTCCAGCGGTATCGGTTCGATCTATAATATTTGTGCCGAGGACGGTTTTATCGACAGCACTGCCCACGCTGCGTACTATATCTCGCGGATTACCGTCGGTTACATCGACGGGCTGCGGCACTATCTGTACGTTGCCAATTACGAGGCTGATGTCAGCGGTACCATCGCGACCACGTATCTGGGGCGGATAATTTATACGGGCGACATTCTTACCGATGATGAGGGTAATGAGCAGCTCAACATGAGTAATGTATCATGGGTCGGGCCGATTATGGATGATATTGCCACGGTTACGATTGACGCCGTGGCGATAGACGGTGAGCCGTTGGATGAAGGCGAATGGTCTGTGAACAACATCCAGGTTCCGGAGGGCAGCGACGATGCCGTAACCGTTGAGATCACACTCGGCCTTTCCCAGATCAGTTATATGCCGATATATGTTGACTATACCACCGTAGCGGGCACAGCGGAATCTTCGGACGAGGATTATCAACATATCAGTGAGACACTGATTATTTCTCCCGGCTGGACAAGCGATAGTTTTGAGATAACGGTCGTTAGCGATGATATTTATGAGCAGGACGAAATGTTTTACATCCAGTTGCAGTTGAGTAATCCGATTGACGCCAGCCTTAAGAACGCCGCCCTTAGAGATGATCAGGCCGAAATTACCATTGTCAACGACGACGGTGTTCCGGAAATTCGTATTGATAATGTTTCGCAGACCGAAGGAGATGTCGGAACCACTTTGTTTGATTTTGAGGTTTCGATCAATTTGTCCAGCCCGACCTCGCTGCCGGTTATGGTGGACTATGCCACTGTTGACGGCACGGCATTGGAAGATTACGACTACATGAGCGCTGCCGGAACGCTTACTTTCGAGCCGGGCGGGTTGCTCTCGCAGACGATAAGTGTGTCGGTTATCGGAGACACGGCGGCGGAGTCCGACGAGAGCTTCAATCTCAATATTTTTGGCCCAGTCAACGCCACGATAGCCTCCGGTTATGGCACAGGTGTGGGCACGATTGACGACGACGATTAACCCGCCGGGCAGGCAAAAAAAATAAACGTAAGTTCTTATTTTTCATTCCGGGAAATCGATGTAAGTGCTTATTTTGCGTAGAAAATCGAATTTCAACTTTTGTCAATTAATGCCCGAATTTAGCTCGAAAACCGTTTGATTTGATTAAAAAATCAGGGCCGGCGAAAAAATGAGCATAAAAAATTAACGGTTTTCGCGTGTTTTGGGCAAAAGT
>DAOWIP010000483.1 GCA_030640865.1 Sedimentisphaerales bacterium
AATAGGAAAGAACGTGCTAATACAATTTATTTACAAGCCCGGCTAACAGCGTTTGTTGTTTTGATATTAGTCGGCGCGGCTCAGGCCACGTTGTGTCAAATCCGCATCCAGCCCACCGCTTGTCCGAAGGCCGGTGCGGTTCGGTTGGCCGATGTCGCTGATATTACCGCCGAGAACGCGGAAATCAAAGAACGTCTGTCAAATATAGTTGTGGCCCAACTGCCTGGGCAGTTGAATTCACCTGTGGGCGAAACTTTACAAAACGGCCAGGTGGTGTCTAATCAGGCGTCGTCTGATATAGTCATCAGCCTTTTTGATATTTCCCGCTCTATTGCCCAGAGCGGCATTAATCCTGCCGCTGTTGACATCTTTGGAGCCTGTATGTGTCGGCTGACCCCCGATACGACCGCGTTGTCGAAAGTCGGCGCATCGGCGCTACCGGCAGAGCAGAAAAAGCCTTCCAACCCGGATAGTAATACTGAAAACACGGAAATCGAAGCCGAAGCTACCGTGGTGAAATCGCAAAACACGCTGGCTGATCAAATAATTCGGGAAATCACTCTTTCCACCAGGCTCGATCCCGCCAGATTAGTTGTTGATTGGAATCGACGTGACCGGCAGTTTCTACAGCAGGAATTTGAGAAGGAACGCTACAGGATCGAACCGCGTTCGCCGGTTACGCTGGGACGTGTAAGCTTTGCGATTGTCGATACGGCCCCCTGTACCGGCGTGCAGTCTCCGACAGAAACCAGGCCTCGCAGCGTGGTAAAACGCAGTGTTCGTAATGTTACCGCTGTTGTTGAGTACCTTTGCCAAGCAGTGATAGCGATTAATTCTCTGCCGGCCAACCATATTATAACCGCCGAGGACGTCAGGATCGACATAAGCCGTATTTCAAGCTTAAGTGATATGACTCCGGCTGATTTGGGCACAATAATCGGCAAAAAAACGGCCCGGCCCATTGCCGCTAACAAAGTCATAAAACCGTCTCTGATCAAAAAGATATTTTTGGTCAAACGCAATGACTATGTGAAGGTCAGCTCTCAGGCAGGTTCGATAAACATTATTTTACGCGGTAAAGCTTTGGCCGACGGCGGCATGGGAGATACGATTTCCATAGCAAGAGATAACTGTAAGAATAATGTTGTTCGGGCTATTGTTACCGGGCCTGGGACTGTCAGGACGATTGCCGGCGATAAGCAGGTAACGAAGGTTGCCACCACCGTTACCGCTGCAGCCACCGCAAAACTGGGGAATTACAAAACGTCGGCAGGGTTAATGTGTCCCGCTTCTGATTTCAGCGGTTCTATCAGCGTTAAATAGGAATAAATGAGACGAAGGCATTTGAAACGATAATGAAACGAAGGTACTTAAATACAATCAGGGTTTTACCTGTACTGCTTATAGTTGGCTGTGTTGCCGGTCTGGCCGGGCAGTTGTCAGCGACGGCTGGACAGAACAACAGTCTCTACCTTCGCGCTGAAGAAGAACTGAGTGCCCGAAAAGTACGCGGTGGTACTGTTAATAATGCCGGCAGCGTAACCGTCGGCAAATTCGGTAGTCCCATTGCCGGTCAAAAGCTCAATGCGAATTTGAACCGGCGTTCTGTTGCTTCCGGCGGTGCTTTTGGCCTCGAAGGCAGAAACAGATCAAATATTGCTCATAATACCAGTTCGGTCAATGAGGCGAGCTGGTTTGCCGTTAAGGAGCCGACCCCAAAAGACTTCCGTGAACACGATCTGGTTACCATCATCGTGCACGAAGTCAGCAAACATTCAGTAAAGGCCGACGCCAAATCGGAGCGTGAACAAACAATAGAGTTCAAACTCAAGGATTGGCTCCGACTGAGCGGCGGTAATCTTCGGCCCGACCGTCAGTCTCGCGGCGATCCGTCAATAGCAGGCGACTTCGACCGTGAGTTCGAAGGCAAAAGCAACATCAAACGTGAAGATACACTCAGCGCCCGTATCCAGGCGGAAATCATAGATGTTCTGCCAAATGGAACTCTGGTTCTGGAAGCGACCCATACGATGGTAGTCGATGAGGAAACTACCCTTATTACCCTGACAGGCACGTGCCGAAGCAAAGACATAAACATTGACAATACAATAATATCATCAAAGATAGCCCGGCTCGAAATCAAAAAAACACATACCGGGATGGCCCGCGATACTACAAAAAGAAGTTTATTGGCGAGGGCTCTTGATTACCTGAATCCATTTTAAGTATGAAAGACAAAACTAACAATTTGACCCATATTCGCAGCTTACTGACGTTGTTCGTTACGGCGTTGGTGATAATGGCGAGCGCTGTCCCGGCAGGGGGGCTGACGCGTATTCGTGATATTGCCCGGCCGCTCGGCGAACGAACCAATAAGCTGTGGTACTGGGGTCTCGTTATGGGGCTTAACGGTAAAGGCGATGGAGGCGATGTCCTGATTATGGCCCGGCCGCTGATGACTATGCTGCAGAAGATGGGCAATCCGCCTCTGCATCTGGACGAGTTGAAAAACGCTAAAAATGTCGCCCTGGTAATGGTTACCGCCGAGCTGCCCCGCAATGGGGTTTGTAGCGGTGACGAAATCAACATTAAAGTTTCGTGTGTGGGTAAGGCATCAAGTCTGGACGGCGGGATTTTGGTGATGACTCCCCTGTGCAGTGCCAATCATGCCGATAACACAATTTATGCCTGGGCACAGGGGCAAATAAGTATCCCGAATACCGATAACCCGACGAGCGGCATCATCAAAAACGGCGCAGTGATGGAAGTTGACTTTTTGCACAACTTTGTCGATCAGGACGCCAACGGCCGAGCCTATTTCGACCTGATAATCGATGAAGATATATCCGGTTGGCAGACAGCATACGAAATTGCCCTGCGTATCAATGATATAAACGCACCATCCGCACTTCAGGCCGGGTCCGGTCTTGATATTGAAGCGGACGTCCAGTCTATAGCCGTGGCCCATGATCCTCGCAATATCCGCATCTATATACCTGAAAAACGGGCGGGCAATCCGGCTGGTTTCATCTCGCAGGTTATGAGGATGGTGGTGGACCTGCCAGACCCGGAAGCGACCATCGTAATTAACGAAAGAACCGGAACCATCGCTATTACCGGCAACGTTGAAATTACTCCCTGTTCTGTAACCGTAACAGGGCTGATGATCCGTATCGACCCCCAAGTGAAACCTCAACAAACTCAATGGTCAAAATTTGATACCGTCAAAGAAGATACGGCAAAACTTGACGATTTAATTGCCGCGCTGGATCAGTTGAATGTGTCGGTAAAACAGAAAATTGATGTTATTTATGCTCTTCAGGCCGCTGGGTCGTTACGCGCCAGGATTAGAGTCAGGTGAGTGTAAGAAGAGTATATGAGTGTAAGAGTATAAAACCGGAGTAAGTACAAAGATAGATTATGACAGTTAGTGTTGTCAACAATTTAAAATACCTGACAGGTTATTGGCCCCCTGATTCGCGGCCGGCGCGTAACGGTGCTGATACAGGTGTTGATATAAAAGGCCGGGCAGGTGATAAGTCATCAGCCACACTGAAAACCCTGGCCAATCAAGTTGTAAATGAAGTTTTTTACGGTACTTTAATGCGTGAGTTCCGCAATGCCCAGACGCCTGCACTTTTCGACCAGGGGCCAGGCGCAACTACCTTTATCCGACAACTTGACTCGGAACTGATCTCTCGAATTTCCCAAAGGGGAGACTCGCCATTGGCCAAAGCCCTGATAAGACAGTTGGGTGGTCAGGCGGCGATAGCGGCGATAAAAGAAAATGGTAAGTGTTCAGGAATTTAATATCAGACAGGATTAACAGGATGAATAAGGACTAAATAATGTCTGAGGCTGTTGAAAAACTGATCCAGATACTGGAAGACGATTTGCAGTGGCATCAAAGTCTGGCTGTCGTTCTCGAAAACAAGCTCGACGCCATGCGCCATTATGATATGTCGCGACTGGAAGCGCTGACGGCAAATGAGCAACAACTGACAGAGGCGATCTGCGCGAATGAAAAAAAACGCCGCCAGGTTGTTCGTCAGGCAACAGTTGAATTTTTTCCCCAGAACAATAAACCGGCCACGGCTCGTGAGTTGGCCAAAGCCTTACAGGAACGCCAGAGCAGCCAAGGGACAGCTAACAAACGGCAATTGCCAAAAGAGAATTCAGCAGAAACGGCTGCTAACCGTCTGTTGGCCTTGAGCGATATGCTCCGTGAGGTTACCGAAAAGGTAAAAAGGCTCAATAATGTTGTTTCTATTGCCTCACATAAAATCCTGGGGCACTTCGATAATGTTTTTCGCATTATCGCCCAGTCCGGACGCGACATCGGTTTGTACGGCCGGTCGGGCAAGAAATCACTATTAGAACAGAATTGTCTGGTGGATGCCCTGGCTTAGCGGCATTCAATAACCGGAGTTTTTAAAATGGCACTGATAAACGGCGCATTACAAATAGGACGCAGCGCAATTACCGCTTCCCAGGCGGCGCTGGCGGTTACCGGCAA
>DAOWIP010000456.1 GCA_030640865.1 Sedimentisphaerales bacterium
ACCGGCGCCGCCTGTAACAATAACTTTTCGTTTTATACTCTGTTTCATAATATTTTTTTTCAAGATTCGTGGTCAGTTAAATTAAATATGCTGGGTTCGCCAAACCTTGGGTGGCAGCCACCGAGTATTCGAGGTGGATGGCTCGTCCGATAAGTGCCACCTTTCTGTATTTCAGAGAGGTGCTCCTGTATAATCGTCGGCATTGAACCCAGTAAAATCATTTTAACTGACCAATAGCCCCTGCTGTTAAGGGGCTATCGATTTATTCGACACAGAAAATTGTATGACATTTTTCTATAACATGATACACTATCCAGCATATCGTTCCATAAGTATAAATTGCTACACGGAGGTATGCAAATGAATCGTTTTGCTTCCAATCCCATAGACCGACATCAGGTCTCTGTGTTCCGCCCTACCCTGGAAGAAACTATTGGGCCGGACCATCCTGTACAGTTGTATAACGAAATTCTTGCCCAGTGTCAATGGTCATCCTGGGAAAATCAATATTTCCGGGCTGCTGGTCAGCCACCGATTCATCCAAGAATTAGGGCCTCAATCACTTTATACGGGCTTGGCAGGGGTATTCGTTCAAGTCGTGTGCTGGAATATATGTGTTGCAACTCGATAGATTACATCTGGCTGGTCTGGAAGAACGTGATGTTGTGGTCTATATGCCTCAACGGTAAAAAACTCCCTCGAACCGTTTGTCGTGAACAACATGAAGAACTTCGTGAAGCTATGGATGAGCGGATGGCAACACCTGCAGGCAAAGCATTATACCGCCGGCGTAACTGGATTGCCGAGACGCCATTTGCGATCATCAAGGCTATTATGAATCTCTGTAATACTATCTTGTAATTCTTTGTTTTTTATGCACGATTTTTAATTCGACTTATCGTAATCTGTTTGTTGCTAATATGTTATGAGACTTTTTTGAGGTAGAAACATTATCAGCCGTTAACCGGCAATCGTCAGGCCGAGAAAAAGGAAGATTTTTTCGGTATATATTGACAGTACGCCAAATACACTTTTCCCACAACCTTTGGGACGATAATAATTATTTTGGTTGCGGCCGAAGGCCGCGCCAGGAACTCGGTGTTCTCTGTGGCAAAGAAGTTCCGCCGAAGGCGGTTAAGTTAATTCATTTCTGCCCTGAGTCGTTTTGTGATGTCCTGCCAGACCTTCATAGCCTGTGTGAGGCCCTCACGAATATCACCTTCAATGCGAGAATGCAGCAATCCGAAAGGGCCGGAATAGCCCAACTCTTTTAATATATGTAAAAGCGGATACACATCATAGTCGCCGTTGCCCAGCAACTGAATTAATTCCTTCCGTCCGCCTTTATGGTCAGCCCCGTGGATAACCACCGCGAACAAATGATCTATAGACTTTTCCAATAAAGGCCTTATGTCCCCGCCACCTTCACGCAGCCAGTGGCACAAGCTAAAAACCGCACCAACATTTTTTCGATCGACTTTTTCGGCTATTCGAACCGAATCTTCAAACCGTCCCATCCAGAAATCATAGTGTGAATACAACGCAACTCTTACGCCATTCGCCGCGGCTATGTCGGCAATCTCCCGGACAATTTCCACCGCCTTGTCGTCCCCGGCAGTTTCCGACGGCTTGTACTTTCGGCTATTGATGGTTATTATGAGCATCGCGTCTCGGCCGGAAAGTATCTGAATCGCTTCTTTTAATTTTGGACTGTATTTTGGTTTGCCTTCGTCGAGTTGTACACGGACATATATTGAGAACATTCTCAGGCCGTTCCTGTCCAGTTCCTGTACCATCTCTGCCAGCCCCTCGTATCCCACATGTCCCATCCCGTCATATCCAAGTTCCTTGAGTAGCTTGCCCTGGTCTTTAGTTGCGATGCCCGCGTCGCGGAGGGCATAGCCAAAGACAAAAAAGTCGGGTTCGTCCACTGGTGCGACCCAGACATTGCGAAAGGCTACGGGGCCGTGATCTCCTTGAAAAAGGAGCGGCCCAGCGGACTGTTCTTTTCTGAACATAGTCCCGCGTGTCGGGCCAAAAAGCTCTACATTTTCATGGATCAAAATGCCGTTGTGATACACCTTAACAAATCTGGCATTGGAGAGTTTCTTACCGTTCTCGTCGAATTTGGCAGTTCGGAAGATGACATCAAATGTCTGCCACTCACCCGGTGGAAACGAGGCGTCGATTTTTGGTGAATGGCCTTCAAAACCCCTGGGTTTTCGTTGTGGGTCCCAGCGTTGGTAGATGCCCCCACAATCAGCGCCGGGATAGGCCGAGCGTATTAGCTTATTGTCTAATATTTGCAGTTCATATTGGCCGGCGAGATACACGCCGGAATTGGAGCCATTGGGGATCATAAATTCGATATGTGCGCGTACATCGCCAAATTCAACTCTGGAAATCAAGCGTTTGGTCTTGCCTTTCTGCCCGTTCCAGATGACACCGGCGCCCGGTTTGACGGCCAGTTTTTTTTCATTGTCCGGTCTGATAAACACTTCGCCAGCCACCTGCCAATCGCCGGTATTGCTCTGCCATGTGGAAAGGTCATCGCCGACAAGATACACTCTCGCATGACTATCCTTTGGTTCGGATGCAATACACCGGGTCGGCAACAGGGGTAAAATCCCGACTAAAAAGCATACAATATAAAACGTTTTACCTATAGTTTTCATAGAAAAATCCTTTCATCTCGCCAGACCCTCACCAACTTATAAACGCCAGG
>DAOWIP010000019.1 GCA_030640865.1 Sedimentisphaerales bacterium
CGCTTATCGCATATCGAGTCTTCGTATCGTCGCCGGCACCTGGCGGCGTTAGTTGAGAACATGACCGCCGAATACCCGTTTGGCCAAGCCCAACCATCTCGGAAAAAACTTTATTCCCTTCGTCTATGTTCAGGGCGGGCATCCGCCCGACCAGATCGTCCAATCGATCGGCGAAACTGAGCGAGCATGTTGCGCATACTATTAAAAAAATAACCGCTAATTTAATCTTTTTTCGGCATGTCATTCGTTTGTTCCTCATTTCTGGAATTTTGTTTATTGCTATAGTGTAAAGTTACTTTATTAAAAGCGGAAGAAATCGCCACACAGAGTGTGCCTCCCACTTTGTTTTCGCTCTACAGGTGCCAGGGCGCCCGCATAGGTTGGTCGATAAGGCGGTTGGCAGCCTCGTCGCCGATAAACCGTTGTTTTACGGGATCGAACCTTAATGATCGTCCCAAACGAACAGCGATCTTGCCGAGGTTGACGATAGTGCAGGACCGATGGGCGTTCGCCTCGTTCAGAGCGAACTTACGGCGGGTACGGACAGCCTCGGTAAAATTCGTCAGTTGCGGCTCCGGATCAGGAAAGGCAGCCAGTTTTTCCTTTATGTTCGGTATCGTACAGTTAAATCCCTTATATAGTTTGCCCTGGGGGCCTTCGATAAATGGGGGATTCTTTTCCTTGTTTTCGCCGTCGAGGATGATTTTACAGCCGTCGGCATAAGTAAATTCAATGCGCCGCCAGAAACCGACGGCATCAGGATGTTGCTGGGGGGCATCTACATCGATTCTAATGGGGCTGGTATCGTCTTTGTTGAGCAGGTATTGGACAGGGTCAATATAGTGCATACCCATATCGCCGAGGCCGCCGCCGTCGTAGTCCCAATAGCCTCGGAAGCTACTGTGGACACGATGCGGATGATAAGGCTTATAAGGGGCGGGGCCGAGCCATCGATCATAATCGAGTCCGGCAGGTATCGGATGGGGCTGCAGGTTAGTCTTTCCGCTCCAGGCGAATTTCCAGTTGAAGCCGGTCTCGCCGCTGATGATGACCTTAAGCGGCCAGCCGAGCATCCCGCTGTCCACCAGTTTTTTAATGGGCTTGACAGTCGAGCCGAACCCGTAAAACCTGCCGCTAAAACGGAACCATGTATTGATCCGGAAAATTCGCCCGTTTTCCTGCACGGCACGAACAACTTTTTTGCCTTCGCCGATAGTACGAGTCATTGGTTTTTCGCACCATATATCCTTGCCTGCCTGTGCCGCGGCAACGGAAATAATCGCATGCCAGTGGGGCGGCGTGGGTACATGCACAATGTCAATGTCCGGCCGATCGCGCACCTCCCGGAAATCCTTATAGGCCTTGACATTCTGATAGCCCAGTTCCGCCGATTTCTTAATGGCTCTCTGTAAACGTTTTTCGTCCACATCACAGACCGCCAGCAGTTTGGTTCCGCCGTACTTCAGGTGGCCACGGCCCATACTTCCCACACCGATAACCGCCTTGGTTAATTCGTTACTTGGTGCGATGAAGCCCTGCCCTCCAAGGACATTACGCGGTACGATAGTGAACGCCGCGGTAGTGGCGAACATGCCTTTCAGGAAATTTCTACGATTAATCTGGTTCTCTGACATATAAAGCTCCTGCAAAACTAATGAAAGTTAATAGTTGGTGGGTTGTGGGTCGTGAACTGTAGAACCCATTATACTCACCATTTTGGTTACTAAAAGAGTACGAATATCATTTTTACGATAGTATTGCAATATTTTTCGCAATAGGGGCTGACTAACTATTGTTTTTTCATAGAAATCAGTTGATAACTCCGCAGTCAGGCGGTATTATCACGATTTCGCGAGATATGGGTGATGTACGTAAGTATCCGCTTTACAAGAGGATAAATGGTGGTACACCCATAGCGTTTTTTTCCGGTAGTACCGGTTTTTAGAGATATTCTTACAGATAAACACGAGATTTATAATGATTAACGTTACCAGACGAAGTTTTATGGCGGGAGCCTTGGCCGCGGGTGCCACCCTGGCGATGCCGCGGAGTAGCTTCTCGCAGGTCCGTGGGGCCAACGACGATGTCCGTGTGGCAGTCGTAGGTCTTAATAATCAGGGGAAAAACCATATCAATTGGTTTCATCGGCTCAAGGGCGTGCGAGTAGTAGCGATCTGCGACCCCGACAAAAGCGTGCTGGATCGCGAAGTTAAGCTGTTTGCGGAGCGTAAAGAAAAGGTCGATACCTACGTTGACTATCGCAAACTACTGGAAGATAACAACATAGACGCGATTGTAACTGCGACTCCGAACCATTGGCATGCCCTGATTACAATTTGGGCCTGTCAGGCCGGCAAGGACGTATATGTCGAAAAACCGGTCTCGTACAATATTTGGGAAGGCCGAAAAATGGTCGAGGCTGCCCGGAAGTATAATCGGATTGTCCAGGCCGGCACTCAGCGTCGTTCCGATGAGGGGATTGCGGAGGCGATTCGGTACCTGCAGGAAGGGAACCTGGGAAAGATGCAACTGGCCCGCTGCTTCTATTACGGACAGCGAAACAGTATCGGTAAAGTAACCGGCCCGCAGCCGATCCCGGAGTCAATAGATTATAATCTCTGGACTGGGCCTGCGAAAATGGGACCTCTGATGCGAGAACGTCTGCATTATAACTGGCATTGGGTGTGGAACACGGGAAACGGCGAATTGGGCAATAACGGGATTCACTATACCGATTTGTGCCGCTGGGCATTGCGGAAAAATAAACTGGCGCCGCGGGTATTGAGCCTCGGTAGCCGTTTTGGATTTAACGACGATGGCCAGACACCTAACACGCATATTGTGTTTCTTGACTATCAGCCGGTACCGATTCTCATTGAGATACAAAATCTGCCCATGAAAAAAGGTGTCAGGGCGTCGGGGCACTATAAAGGCGCCCGTTTGGGTCCGTTCATTCAATGTGAGCACGGTTACTACACCGGCGGCTGGGCTTATGATAACGACGGTAAAAAAATCAAGCAGTTCCCGGTCAGCGGTGGTCGCGCCCATCATATGAACTTCATTAACGCTGTACGCAGCCGCAAGGTGGAAGACCTCAACGCTGACATCCTCAAAGGACATCTCTCCACCGCCCTGTGCCACATGGGTAATATATCCCATCGGGTCGGTAAAGAAAGTCAGCCCAATGAAATAGTCGAATCGATCAAGGGAAATAAGGAAATGACGGAGGCCTTCGAGCGATTCCAGGGACATCTGAGGGCTAATGAGATCAATGTCAATAAAACACCCTGGACACTCGGCGCATGGCTGCAAATGGATAGCGATAAAGAAAGATTCGTCGGTGAGTTCAGCGAACAGGCAAATATGTACCTCCGGCGGGAATATCGTAAGCCGTTCGTAGTGCCTGAACAGGTATGAGAAAACTTAATGACGAATGATGGAAACCAGAATGAGGAATCAATAACGAAGTCCGAATGACGAATAAAAAATTAAGGAGACAGTTTGTGGCTGATTCAACCCCAACTTCCAATAACGAAAAACGACCACCGTGGTGGCGTTCGATTGGTCCTGCTCTTATTACCGCCTGTGTGGTCTTCGGGCCGGGCAGTCTGCTGATCAGTTCCAATGTTGGAGCGAAACATGGTTACGAATTGCTCTGGATGTTGATTATGACCGGAATCCTTATGGGTAGCTATATGACCACGGCGGC
>DAOWIP010000268.1 GCA_030640865.1 Sedimentisphaerales bacterium
AGCCAATAAGCAAAGACAAAAATTGACCTGTAACTGCGACCGAAAACCTCCTGCCAACACTTCAATCCATCGACGTCCTCAGTAGTAACCCACGACTCGCCCAGTCGGCCCCGCTGATAAGCGGACAGTTCCAGTCGGCGGCCCTTCACGTCAGCAAGAATACGCATTTGCGCAGGTGGATAAATCAGGAAATCGAAACTCTTAAGGCGAACCCCATCGAAAACAGCCCTTCGGGCCTGATCGAGAGCGACATAAGGTAATCGCCGCTGCCGTAAATAGGCCTCGAAGGCCCGTTCATAATGGACGCCGTTGGAATTCATACTTGTCGGTCTCTTTTAAAAAATCCTTAATGGCTATCCTTTTTTGAGAACCATCAGCCATATTCTTAAGAGTAATTTCATCTGAGTCAATAGTTTCCTGTCCGAGAATGACAGCGAAACGGGCGGCCTGAGAAGACGCCATCTTAAGCTGCCTTGCCATAGCGGATGTACGACGATAATCAAAGGCAGTAGAAAAACCCTTCTCACGCAGACTATTAACCAAAGACAAGCCCTTATCTTCGAAGATTTTATAATCGTCATAAACAATGAAGAAGTCAAGATGATTTTTCGCCGAGTCGAGCAGGTTTTTCTCACGGAGCAGGATTTCCAACACGACATCGCCCATCCCGAAACCGACGGCAGGCACACTGGGGCCGCCAAGACCGGCCAATAAATTATCGTAACGACCACCGCCGCATACAGCCCTTAACTGCGACCGGCGATCAAAAATCTCAAAAACCATCCCGGTATAATAAGCCAGGCCACGGACAATATTTATGTCAAACCCGCAATAGTCGGAAATGCCCATCTTGCCTAAAATGTGGAAAAGAGTTTCCAGTGGGTAAATGCTTTTCTGTACGGACTCCGGCGCGAATTCAATCAGTTCGCCTATCGAACCAACAGACTGTAACCGCATAAGCCTCTCGCGAAGGTCGGCGTCGGGTATCTGTTCCTCGGCCATGGCGGTGAATTTGTCCGGCGGGATTTTGGGCTGCTTGTCCAGTAATGAATAAACGGTTCCCAATTGCTCATCGACAAATCCCTGCGATTTGAGCAACTCGGCAAGCATTGCCCGGCTGGAGATTTTTACAATAATGTCGTCTTTGATAAGCCCGACACTGCGGAGATAATCGACGGCGGTGTATATGCAGTCGGCGTCGGCATATTCATAAGCCGAATCGGAAATAATATCGGTATTCCACTGGAAGAACTCACGGAGTCGCCCCTTTTGCGGTCGTTCGGCACGGCAGAGGCGCGATATGGAAAACCACTTGACCGGACGGGGCAGTGAATTGATTCGCTGATTAACCATCCGTGCCAGCGAAGGGGTTGTCTCAGGCCTAATCGCCAATTCGCGACCGCCGCGATCAGTCAGTGAAAAGAGTTGGCCGGCTATCTCATCACCACTCTTGGCGGTATAAAGCTGTAGATACTCGAAGATGGGACTGTCATACTCGACGAACCCATTACGAAGCGAGGCCGCTTGCCAGCCGTCGAACAGCCAGTTCCGTACCGCCATCTCCTCAGGATAAAAATCACGCGTGCCTTTTACAGATTGTATTTTTTCCATTCAAATACGCCGCTCATCGTTTATTTCTTTTTCTTTTTTCCTTTGTTTTCGAGGTATTCGTCCAGTTCCTCGATAGAAGAGAAATAGAGTTCATAGCCGTAGTCGCCGCCGTGGAAGTCGCAGTTTTCATCCTTGTAGCCACGGCAGATACGGGGTCGCTGTTCGTAGATGTCGCAGAGATTGTCCCGATTGAGATATTTACATCGACTGGCAACATTGATATACCAGTCGGAGTCCTCGACGAAAACGGAGATACCCTCATGGGCCAGATACCAGCGGATGTCATCAAAATCGCCTTTGGCGGTTGGTTTCTCGATCGGTAGTGCGAGGTATCGGCAGCACAGACCGGCGCATTTATCACAAAGAGTTACAGACAAGGTCAATAATCTCCTACATATACTTGAAAGGTGGTTTTGGTTTTTTCTTTTTTGGTCCCATGCGGCCGCTGATCCTGGTGGTGGCGGGGACAGTACCGACCTCGGCCCGGGCCTTTTCCTCTTTGAGATGTTTGCGGATAAAGTGTTGCTCGACAAGACCGCCGAAGGTACTGGCCATAATATAGAGGTTCAGGCCGGAAGGAGCGGTATAAAAGAATACCAGCATCATTACGGGCATCATATACAACATCATTTTCTGCTGCTGAGCCGCCTGGGGGTTCGTGGCGGAAGACATCTTCGACTGAGGCGAGAACTTGGTTTGCAGGAACATGCCGATACACAACAATATCGGAAGCAGGTTAAAGGCATCCACGCCGCCCACTAATGGAATCTGCACCGCCTCATTTATGCCGAACACAGAAAGCGGGACCAGCCGGTCCGGGGCCGAGAGATCGTTAAGCCAGTGCCAACTTGCCGGCAGCAGGCCCTGATGACGCAGGGCAATATTGGCATCGACCGCGGTGAACAGGGCTATCCATATAGGAAGCTGCAGAAGCATTGGCAGACAGCCCAGCAGCATATTGCCCGCCATGCCCTTGTCCTTATAGACCTCCATTGTGCGTTTCTGGATTTCCTCCTTGTTGCCGGCGTATTTTTGTTTTATTTCCTCGATTTTTGGAGTCAATGTCTGCATCTTCATCATATTGACCTGGCTCTTCTTGCTGATCGGATGCAGAGCAAGACGGACCATCAAAACAAGGATAATAATGGCGACGCCATAGTTACCAACAATGCCGTAAGTGCCCTTCATAAGTTTGAAGATGAGATAGGTCAGCCAGTTAAAAGAACAGAAGGCGCAGGAAGGTCGATAAATCAGGTTTTCATAATTCAGGCCGGCGCAGCGCTCGTCGAAGACCTCCTTATCGATTGGTCCG
>DAOWIP010000426.1 GCA_030640865.1 Sedimentisphaerales bacterium
AAGGCATATTACGGGGCCTTAGATTCCTGTGTAGTAAGCAATCCCACTATTTGAATTGTAATCACTCTTGACACGCGGCACGGCAATCGACATCACCTTGAAACTGTGCGTCATGCCGTCCTGCGATGTCCACTCGACTACCATGTTTTCTTCGTATAGCGCCAGGTCTACCACGTTGGGCGTCATTTGTACCAAGACGATGGTGCCGTCGGTCATGTAGTCGCCCGGATGGATGGCCTCGACATTGGAAATCTCTGCTGCGCTGACGATCCGTGGGATGTACAGATAGCTTTCAGCCGGCTCAGCAGGCCCGATGCATATAGTTTCGTCTGCCTGTGAAAGGTATGCCGCCCCGCGGTCGGCTTCGGAATAGACCGCTACCGTTTGAACACCGAGTTCTTTACAGGCCCGTATTATCCGCAACGCGATTTCGCCACGGTTAGCTATTAGTATTCGTGAAAACATATTTTGTCATTCCTGCGTAGGCAGGAACCCGGTTTTTTTATTATTCGTTATTTAGTAGGCGGGGGCTTTGACCCACGCGATTATCTTATCATTGTTTATTTTATATTTTATATTTTACATTTCCTCGTTCTACTCCGGTTCTATCTGGAACAACGGCTCTCCATACTCGACTGACTGGCCGTTACTGACCAGTATCTTTTTTATAGTCCCTTTTATCTCGCTTTTAATTTCGTTCATAACCTTCATTGCTTCGATAATGCAGACAACTGTGTCTTCTTCCACGTGGGAGCCGACTTCGATGAAGGGATCGGCGTTGGGACTGGGAGTCGCGTAGAAGGTTCCCACTATTGGAGAAACGATCTCGACAGTCTCATCTTCCGATATTTCAGTCGAACCATCGCCTTTTGAGTTTTCATTTTTTCCTCCGTTGGCTTCTGTTGACGGTTCGGTCTGAACCATACCAATCCCGGCACCTGACGCGGAAAGCACTGACGGCATAGCCACTACCTGTGGCATAGCTTGTTCGCCTGCGCCGCGTTTGAGCATTATTCTGGTTTGCCCATCGACTATTTCCAACTCGTTCAGGTCGTTGGCCTTCATCATTTCTATCAGTTCTTTAATTTTTTCTAATTCCATAATTTGCTATACTCCATGAAGACTGATTGAGTCCGGGTCTTTGCTTAATTGGCTCAGAACCTTTCGTCCGTGTGCGGTAACCTGCACATCATCCTCAATGCGTATGCCGAATCTGCCCGGCACATAAACGCCCGGCTCGATTGTTATTACCATCCCTTCTTTCAGTTCGCCTTTACTGCGATTATTGATAAGAGGGGCTTCATGTACGTTCAGTCCCAGCCCGTGCCCGGTCCCGTGTTCGTACACGCCAAAACTTTTGGACAGTTTTTTTAGTCCCCTGCGGAGCGTTTTACGGGCCGCCGCATCGACTTCCGCCAGGCTTATGCCCGGTCTAACTGCCTCTATAGCAGACATTTGCGCCTCCAGAACGCACTTATATACATCTGCGAAAACAGGCCGGATTTTACCGACCGCATAGCACCGTGTCAAGTCGCTTTTGTAACCTTCTATTGTCGCCCCCCAATCGATCAGGATTGATTGTCCTTTACGCAGCCGGGCATTGCCGACCCTGGCGTGCGGCTGCGCCGCGTGCTGCCCCCATGCGACAATGCTCTCGAACGCCGGCGGTGCTCCGCCCAGCCGTGCCATCTCATATTCTAATTGGGCAGCCGTTTCACGTTCGCTCATCCCGATCTTCAGTTTTGCCGACACTTCTTTTATCGCCGCTTCCGCTACTCGAACGGCTTTATGAATTTGTTTTATTTCATAGTCGTCTTTACACTGTTGTAATTCACTGACCGGACTTTTTGTTTGTTTGATTCCTTTTCCGATAGCCTTGCGATAGTTCTTAAATTGACTTACGGTTACGGCGTCCGGATTAATTCCGATCAACGGTATTTTCTTTTTTCCTGATGACCGTTCGGGAACAAGGTCCCACCTGACCAGCACTTCCCCTGCCGCTTCGCTTATTGGCCCTTTGCGTATTTTTATGGGCAGCCCCGGACATTCCTGCCGCACCTGTTCTACGTAACGGCTGTCTGTTACGAGTATCTTTCGCCGATCGGTTATAACTAATACGCTGTCATCGCCGGAGAACCCCGTCAGGTACCTTACTTCCACCGGTTCGGTAATAATTAAACCGTCCAGTTTCTTCTCACACATTTTTTTCCGTAGCCGCTTCACTCGTCCCGCGACGAAATCTTTTAATCTTGTAACAGCCATCTTTCCCTCAAAAGCAGACAATAAATTCTGCCGCTATATACCTAAATCACCATCCTATTATCGAATCGAAATATTATAACAAATATTGACGTTAATGCCAACTATATTACGCCCTGAAAGAGCCTGCCCTGAGCGCAGTCGAAGGGGCGAAAGAAAATCCGCCACAGGCGGATAAAAAGCGTGAACTATGATTGGAAAATTACTACAAAAAATAAAAACGCCGGCGGACCTGCGGCAGCTTACGGTGGACCAGTTAGATGAGTTGGCCGAAGAGATACGGCACCTGATCAAGGCGTCGGTCGGTCGTAACGGGGGCCATCTCGCCAGTAACCTCGGCATGGTGGAGCTGACTATCGCTTTGCACTGCGTGTTCGATTTTAGCAGCGACCGGCTCGTCTGGGACGTCGGACACCAAAGCTACGTACATAAGATTTTGACCGGCCGTGCCGAGCAATTCGAGAACCTGCGGAAGAAGAATGGCGTAAGCGGCTTTCCAAACCCGGCGGAAAGTTCGTATGATCAGTTCTATGTCGGACACGCCGGAACAGCTATTGCCTGCGCAGTGGGACTGGCATTGGGCGCCCAGTTGACAAACAGTGAAGAAAAGGTTGTGGCTGTGGTTGGTGACGCGAGCATCGTCAACGGCTTGTCGTTCGAGGGATTAAATAACAGCACACTACTCAAGCGGCAGATGTTGATTATCCTGAACGACAATTCAATGGCCATCGATAAGACACAAGGCGCCTTCGCTCAGTACCTGACTCGCGTGAGGGTGTCCCGTCCTTATGAAGACCTGCAGCGCCGCACAGAACTTCTGGTGCGACACCTGCCGTATTTTGGCGACGCCATTCATGATACCATCGATCGCATTAAGGGCGGTATTAAAACAACTCTGCTCGGCCGACAGAAATTCCAACAATTGGGTATGCCGTTTTACGGCCCGATAGACGGCCATAACATCGCTAATATGATAAAGATATTGACTGCGTTGAGGGACTTCGACCGGCCGGTCATATTGCACGTATATACGGAAAAGGGCCGTGGCTTCGTACCCGCCATTGAGGACCCCCGTACTTTTCACAGCACTCAACCGTTCACTGTCGATGGTGAAACAGTCAGTTTTCCGGAACGTGTGGACCGCAGTTTTACCGCGGTTTTTACCCGATCTCTCAGCAAACTTATGGCCGCTGATAAGCGGATTGTCGCCCTGACCGCCGCCATGCCGGACGGTACCGGACTGGCGCCTCTTCGCAAGTCGTTCCCGGATCGGGTCATTGATGTGGGGATTGCCGAAAGCGCAGCGGTCGATATTGCCGCCGGTCTGGCCAAGGCCGGGCTTCGCCCGATAGTGGCTATCTATTCCACCTTTATGCAGCGGTGTTTCGACCAGATATTCCAGGAAGTAGTTTTGCAGAACCTGCCGGTAGTCCTTTGTATGGACCGGGCCGGACTGGTCGGCGGCGACGGGGCCACGCATCATGGTTTCTGTGATATAACCACAACGCGGTGCCTGCCTAATATGATACTTATGGCGCCTATGGACGCGAATGAACTGACCGACGCCCTTAAATTTGCCGTTCAATCCGATCTGCCCTGCGCTATTCGCTATCCGAGAGACCAGGCTGAAGAAGTAGAGCAAATGGCCGTTGATTACCACTCACCACCGTTCGAATTGGGCAGGGCGGTGTGGGTCAGAAATGGCCGAGACGCCGTCGTGCTGGCGTACGGAAATGCCGCTTATGAGGCTCTTATGGCAGCCGAGACCCTGGCCGAAGAGGGTATTGACCTTGGGGTAATCAGCGCCAGATTCGCTAAACCATTAGACGAAAAGATTTTACATAAACTTTTGGCAGATGGGCACAATATGCCGATAATCACTATGGAAGAGAACGCCCTGATAGGCGGTTTCGGCTCAGCCGTGCTGGAATTTGCCCAACAGCATCGTTTGGACGCCCGGAAGATTACCTGTATTGGACTGCCCGACCGTTTAATCGATCAGGACACACGCCAGAGGCAACTTGAACAAGTGGGACTGACCCGCCAAAACCTGATTAAACAAGTAAGGCGACTACTTAACAAAAACAAAGACAATGACGAATCAAACGAAAAAAAAACGGATTGTCCTGTTAGCAAACCCCGGCAAACCCCGGACCATCCAGGTCGGACGGGAACTGCTCGAATGGCTTAAACCCAGGGTTCAGATAGCAGCCGACAACCTGGAAAAGGAAATAGATTTAAGCCGACTTCCACCAGTCGATTTTATTATCGTTATTGGCGGCGATGGAACCATATTATCAACCGTCCGGGCATTGGGGGCTAATCAGGTACCGCTGATAGGCGTTAATATGGGAAAATTGGGGTTTTTGGCGGAGTTTTCTCTCCAGCAATTCCAAGAGCAATTCGACCAGATAATCTCGCAAAATGAACCATATAATCGGCGTATGATGTTAAATTGCCGAATTACCGGGCCGGGCCGGGCGGATTTTGTCAGTCCGATCGTCAACGAATTAGCCATCACCGCCGGGCCTCCCTTTCGTATGATCGAGGTGTCGGTCAGTATTGCCGATGAGCACCTGGCGTGCTGTGCCGGCGACGGACTGATTGTTGCCACACCAACCGGTTCGACTGCCTATAATCTATCAGCGGGTGGACCGATTTTGGCTTCGGGCATACACGCCGCGGTAATTACGCCGTTGGCAGCCCATTCGCTGAGTTTTCGGCCCATCGTGGTCGATATGGATAAACCAATTATACTGCGATGCCGCGACGCCCATTCGCGACACGAACCGGCCGACGTTGAGGAATCTGAATCCGGCAGAGCCGTTGTCGTTATCGACGGCCAGGAACATACCCCATTGAAAAGCGAAGACCAAATAACCATTACCGCCGATCCGAATCAGTTTCTCCTGGTACCAAATCCACGGCAGAATCAATGGCGGCTATTAAATACCAAACTGAACTGGGGCGCCCTGCCAAACTACGAACTACCGGGTTGACTTTAAGGCAGCCGGGACGGCTGCGGTACACGGGTTGACTTTAAGGCAGCCGGGACGGCTGCGGTACATAAGTCCTTATTTCAGGTAAAAAATGGGATTTCCACTTTTTGCCGATTTTTGCTGTTTTTTGTCCAAAATGGTCAAAAACCGTTAATATTTCGCATTTTGTCAACCGACGGTAAAAATTATTTAATCAAAATGACAGGTTTTTGCGGGTTTTCGGCATAATTTAACCATAAATGAACGTGTTTCGAGCAAAAGCAAAATCGGGGGAAAAAGTTGTGAGTGGTGGGTGGTGAGTGGTGAGAAAAAAGAAGAGTGAACCACGAAACACACGAACAACACGAAAAAAGAAAAGAGAATACAGAAATTTAACCACGGATTGCACCGATTACACTGATTCAGAAAAGGCACGAAAAAAAAGTTGTGAGTGGTGAGAAAAAAGGGAAGAGAAGAAGAATTCAGAATTAAATACAGATGAAGGAGACCATGTTATGTTCACTCGACAAATGAAAAATAACATTGCCGGACTGATTAAACATACCATATTAATTGTGCTTTTTCTGTCAGTACTGAACGGCGTCGCCGACGGTCAATATTACGTTTCGCAACAAGGACATCTGTTAGACGCTAACCCACGAATAGGATCGTTCGGACTGAACACCAACGCGCGCCTCGATTCGCTGATACCGCGTGCCAATCTTTATGTTACAGGCAACATAACCGGCGGCGCACGCTTCCAGGGTGTCGTACCCTACAGAAGCGGTAACGAATTTCAAGGTTCGATCGGCAGCGGGACACTAAGCGATTTTCGGCGAGATTCCACAGGGTTGGATACTTTGTCCAGTCCCGTCGGCAGCCGCAGGCCTTATATAGATGCCTCACGCTCAGTTACCCGCACTTACGGCAGAAACGTAGTCAACACCAAAGGCATTAATAAGGTACAGTTAACACCGGTCGGAGCGGCGATCCTGGGCCAATATAATTACGACAGCGGCTCGTCCATGCGACCCCTGAGTAAAACATACTCACTCGGCAGCTCGTCCCTGATGCCAAAATTCAGAATGGCAAATACTCATGCCGGCCAGACTAACTTAAGGTCGCCGGCAACCCAAACACCAGAAGCAAGCCGAGCAAACCTTTTTCGGCCTGGAATCGCACCAGCACAAAAAAATATACGCTCAATCCAAACAGAAACAAGTCCCACTCAGCCCCAAACAGAGACAAGCACGACCGAGCCGGGCAAAACACTTTTCAGAACCAGCCCTCACCAGTTGCGAGAATTATACCAGCAACCAACGCCAACCACAGAACAGTCGAAAGTTCCTGCCGGCCAACAAGACCAAACAGACCAGATGCGGCAGTCCAATTCTCCGGTACCCTTCCAACTACACGAGATAAAAACGGGCCAGGCAGACTTAACCGAACAGTCCTCCGACAAAGCACCCGATGGAGACGATACATCGGCAGTATCGCGGCCCGGGGCCACTCTTATACAACCGCGATTGTTTCATAGCCCACTTTCAAGATCAAGCCGCCTTGGGGCAGGCAGCGGCATAATAACAACGGCACCAATCGCAAAAATCGGCAAAACAGACGATTCCAGTTCAGAATTGGCCGAGGCATATCAACGACAACTGGATTTCTATACCAAACGCGGCGAAAAACTTATGCGGCAAAGATTGTACTATCAGGCCGCTAACGCCTACGGAACCGCTATTATTTATGAACCTCAAAATGCCCGGCTTTATCTGGCCAAGGCGCAGGCCCTTTTAGGAGCCGGTGAATATATGAGCTCAGCTTACTTTCTCAACCAGGCACTGGAACTGTCGCCGGGGCTGGCTAAGACCGAAACCAAATCAGAACAAATCTTCCCCGACCGGAAAAAGTTCGAGGAACAAATGAAAGAATTAGACACATGGCAAAAACGCTCCGGCCAACCGATGCTGCTGTTTCTGAAAGGGTATGCCTTGTATCTAAACGGTGATATTGAGCAGGCCAAAGAAGCACTAACCGAAGCGCAGCGACTACAGGGACAGAGTCGATCAGTTAAGGTGCTGCTGGACGCCGTCGAGGCGAAAATAGAAAAAGTAAAGAGTAGAGAGTGGTGAGTGGTGAGTGGTGAGAAAGACAGAAAAAAGAATCCAGAATTCAGAATTCAGAATCCAGAAAAGAAAAAAAAGAGAAGAGAAGAAATGAACGTCGAACATTCAATCCGCCGCAGGCGGACCTATGGCGGAAATTAAAGAAATATTGAATACAGAAAAAGAAGGACGCATGGGGCAAAAGACCTTTGATGCCGGCGTTTATTTTGTTCAACCCCTTCTATAAATAGAGGCGGTCAGTCAAGATAAATTTTGGATTAT
>DAOWIP010000303.1 GCA_030640865.1 Sedimentisphaerales bacterium
AAATGGCGGGTATGGCCCGCCCTGCTTTTTTTCCAGGCTACGGCTGCTATTATAAAGGCTGTCGTTCAATTGTCAATTACAACAAGAGCACCTCTCCTCCTTCGGCGGACAAGTTCGCCTTCGGCGGAAAGGTGGCACCCCGATTTTGTAATAGAGTGAGTTGTCCGGCGGGTGAGTAAATGGCGGGCATGGCCCGCCCTACTTAAGAACCTGTGAACGATTACAAAAGTCCTAATGCGGTTTTTCGGGTAATTTCAGCTTCCTTCGATATTTGTTATCCAACTCAATCGCTTTCCGGAATGCATCTTCCGTCATTCTTTCGACATGGCTATCAGCGAAAACCACATTTCTATATTTACCCCGATGGTATTGCAGTTTGTCATAAACTAATATCATATTCATCGATGCAGAGGCATCCAGGTCCGCGCCGCGATATACGTATTTGTCTTGGCCTGCCGGACAAATGAGTATTTGAGCAGGCACATCAAACGCTTCAACCAAAGCTTCCAGGTTGGGTGGATTTTTGTCCTTGTGATCGTCCTGATACATCATGATTGTTTTACCAATTCTGTTTAATTGGCGAGCACATACCGCTTGTTGAGCCTGTTGCCGGGCCTGGAGAATAGATGGCGAAAGAACATCGTTGACTATGGTATCCATCCCGGTTTTATCCAATGCCACGGTTAAATGATCCCGCTGGACCGTGGGAGTAAGGGTTTTTAATATTTCATCGAGATTGTGCAGTTCTTTTCGTATTTCCGTGTTTTGGCGTATGATATTATAGAGATTGGCGATCAGCCTGCTGAACTCTTGGGCGCTGGTGGCGTCCTGGGACTGGATATGCAGTTTAAATGCCATATTCGGCGGACCGTCGATACCGACAGCAGCCCATATCAAGCCGTGTGTGATAGTTGTACCTGGAGCGCTACCAACCTCCTCCGGCAGTACAGGCAGCATCTCCTCAATAACCCGCCTGCTATCCGCGCTGGGGATAATCAACACCTGAACAGTAGAGTTACCCATCGCGGCAAAGGCGGTTGACAGTTCCGGTCGGGAATCCGGTTCACCTTCGCGAAGTCGTTGCAGCGTCACATCGGAACCGCCGAAAACCACCTTGTCCAGTTTTTCAAAGGTATTCATATATAACGGCGACGACTTATTTTTACCCGTCGGTTGAACTTTGCGCAGTAGCTGAGCAATCGCCTGTGCGTCGGCATCCGGTGCGACCGACACGACCATAAAGAATTTGGGGAAATCCGCCAGGCTCATTACAATATATATGTCCTTTCCACCGGCCGTTGTAAAATCCGTAATCCATTGGCGGACAATTTGCAGGAGCATTGGCAAATTGGCAAGTACCTTGTCTTTTTCCGAGGGCTTAACATCCCTGAGTATGATTTCAGATACCTTCTCGAAGATTGCATCAGGATTTATCTGCCTGACATTTACCCTCGCTACGGCGAGAGTTTGAGAATCTATATATGGGGCAATTGTTTCGGCACAATTGGCGGGGTCAAATTTTGTTTCCGCCGAAACGGATAAAACGAAAGTCATCATTATTACAGCTACTATTGCAAAGTTGTGTTTGTGGGACATGTTTTTCTCCTGTTTATATATAAGAAATTTGTAACCGTTCACGCTTTTATCCGCCTGTGGCGGACTTTCTTTCGCCCTTTCAGGGCTTAAAATGTTTGTTCGCTTCGTTACCCAGGGCGTTGCCCTGGGTTAGTCTATTTTGCCCTTTCAGGGCGTAAGAAAAACGCGTGGGTCAAAGCCCCACCCTACAGAAGAACCCCCGACATAAAGTCGGAGGCTAAGACCCCCGCTTAACAGCAGAGGCTATCAAGGACAAGAACCCGTGAACGGTTACGAAATTTACTTCCTGACGGTCAATTCGTAACGTGAACTGTCTTTGGGATCGTCATCCGGCGTCAAGATACTTTCTATAACAGCTTTGCCATCGACAATTTTATATGAAAACATTTTACCGGTTAACGGGTCCGGAGGAACAGGTACCTTTGTTATATCATCGAGTGATCCGGGCAGTTGTCCGTTATGGTCGGCGGCGTACATGCGAACGGCCTCGATGCATCGCAGGATGTCTATGTTTCTTTCCAGTCTGGCCATTAGATAATATGCCCTGCCCAGAGCAGGTAAAAAATCAAGGAAATAATTCGGTGTCATTTTTTTACGTGTTTTGCTTACGTATTGGTTGAAATAATCCTCGGCCTTTTTCAACCCATCTTTCGCCTGTAAATAGGGCACATTAAACCACTTGAATATTTGATCTCTTATGTGAATGAATTCCTTTAATTGATACAATAATACGACTTGAGCAACAGGCAGGGCTTCGACCTGGTCGGGAGATCGTCCATGCTCGATAAGATAAGCCCTGGCGTTGTGATATTGGAGCATGACCCATGCGGCAGCACCTAATTGTTCGTTAGGCATGTCGCCTACGCCAAGCTCAGATAGCCTGCTGAACATGTCATTCGCTAAAGTCGATGCCTGCTGTTGTGTTAATTTTTTGGTTTCGAGATCACGTAGTTCCGGGAATTCCATTAAAATTATATCTCTTTCGCATTCCATTGCCCGGCGCATGTCAATGAATGGCCGGGGCAGAGCAGAAAGGGCCCAATAAAGGTTAGGTGAATCAGGAGCCTGAATAAACTGTTCGACCTCCCTATACATAAGAGTTGCGATACCTATTCCCACCAGGTCGCCTATTAAAATGGGGTTTTCAGCAACGTGTCGAGCCATGGTGAAACCATTCTGTAATGTATGTATCGCTTCGTTGTATTTACCATCAGCGATTTGCAGCCGCACCTGTAAGGCGAGAACTTTGCCGAGATGTCTGAATTCACTCAATGGAGGTATTAATGCACTAAAACCTTCTGTACGCACAGGAGTCTGCCAATCGCATTGTTCGCAAAGAACCGCCCGATCGAGTTGACGAAATGCCAAGCTAAAGCTGTTAATAATATTTTTTGATTCCTGACGCGGCAACTCATCAACCGATATTTTCAGCCAATCGTTTATCTTATCCCTAAGTTCCTTCCGATCGCCGTGTGGCTGTCGTTCAATAGCCATCAGGTAAAATATTGCGGCGTTGCCTGGTGTCTGGTCTATAAAGCTGGGCATTAATTTGTATTTGAGCGCCTCTGTGGGTTCGCCGGCAGGGGTGATGGTCATTTCGATAACGCGGATCGATTCCTTGTCCTTTGACGTATTGGATGGAACCGGTCTGATTCCGGCTAAGCTAACCATTACTGCTATTATCACGAAAAAACAGAAATATTTGCGATTCATAATTGATCTCCGTAGTTAGACAACATGGGCTGAAGCCCATCCTATGTCACCCCTGCGAAGGCAGGGGTCCACGATAACGGAAAAGCCGTGGATGCTTGCCGTCGCAGGCATGACAAGTCGTGTTCGGTCAGTTTGAGTAACTGTAGTCTTATGTTGACAACATCATCCTGAGCAGTTCCCGGCGTGTCATAGGTGGTTCGGTTGTGCCGTATGAAAAATTTCTCTGCGGCAGAGCGTCGATGCCGTCGGTCAGGACCTTATTACGAAGTTTAATATAATTGGCAGATCCGTAACCGCTCTTCCGTTGTGTTCTGATAAAATCGGTAGAAACTAATGGGTGAACCGACTGTTGCGGGGCGGTGGTGAGGTACTGATTTTTTTCAATGGTCCAGGCGGTGGGGCGGTACAATACCGAGATTCCCAGCGCCACAGTGAGAATCATCGTTAGAAACCGCCATCGCCGGTTTCGCTTCCGTCCCGCTGAGATACCTGCCCGAAACATCAATTGGTCCCGATTGACAACGCCCTGCGAGGGTCGAAGTTTGCCAAGTGCCGATTCCAGCTCCAGTTGGCCGGGCGTCAGGTCTTTTTCGTTTTGCATGATGACAACCCCATTTTCTTTTTTATTGCCTCAAGGGCACTTTTATATCTGCTGTGTACGGTCGAGATCGGCCTGTCGGTAATCTGTGCCACTTCTTTGAGTGTCATTTGCCCCCAGACTCGCAGTACCACAACCTCGCGTTGTTCGAGAGGTAATGACTCCAAAATGGTTTGGGCCATCCGGGCGTCGATCAGGTCGTCCGGATGCGATTCGAACCAGCTTGTTCGCTCAGCGGTGAGGCGGTCATTGAGTTTTTTCCAGCGTGCTCGGTGGCGAAGTTGGCTGACAGCGGCGTTTCTGACGGCACGGAACAGCCACGCCCTGACATTGTCCGGGCGACGCCGTTGGCCCATCAGTTGGACAAACACCTCCTGCACAACATCTTCGGCATTGGCCCAATCAAGCTGACCTCGGGCGTACAATACCAACTGCGCTCCGTAGGTGTCGTACCAGTAGCTTAGCTGTTCCAGATCGATCGATCCCATAACATCCTTTACTTTACATACATAAGACGCTCAGGGATAGAGACTTTCCGAACTGTTTTTTTGACTTTATGCGGATAAAACAGAAGAAATGTAGAAAAGATGAACATCGAATCCCGACTTGTCGGGAAACGCTCAACATTCAACATCGAATAAGGTCGCCATACGGAGTGTGCCTGAAACTTTGTGTATGTTGGTTCAGGCGGTTACAAGCCGATCTTCGGCGATAAGGCGCAACTTTGCAAGAGCTCTGTTCTGAATCTGCCGGATTCGCTCCTTGGTGAGTTGTAATCGTTCGCCGACTTGCTTAAGGGTCAGTGGGGCGGGCTGATTCTCATCAAGTGAAAAACGCATCCTGAGAACCCTATCTTCGATGTCCGACAGGTCGGCAAGGTTACGTTGCATAATATTTCGCATCTCCTCCACCAATTCTTCCCGAACTTTTTTGCGCAACTGTTCGATCTGATCGTCTTTTTGCATACCGATCTCCAACTGAGTCGGAAACAATTTGTGATAGCGGTAACTCATCTTGGCGGCACGGGAAAATCCCTTGAGGATGGCCCGGCAGGCATAGGTGCTGAACTTGAAGCCGCGGGCACAGTCGAACTTGTCGGCTGCCCGCAGTAAGGCCATACTGCCTTCGCTGACCAGATCGGCAAACTCGACACCCGGATATGAGACTCGCTGGACCATAGACAAGACCAGGCCCATATTACTGGTAACAATTTTGCTGCGGCAGTCCATCTGAATCCGATACCGATCCAACAGAGGCATAATCTCTTTTTTTGTCCAGCGAGACCGACGAAGAAGCCGTCTTCTGCACTGACCGAGTTTGTAACGGGCGTAATTCAACTGTAGAAACAGGATATACTCATCCTCACTCTTGAGCAGAGTACTTGGCAGGGCATCTATCCTGTGAGCCATAACAGGCTCCATAATGGTCCTGCGACTGAAACGCTCATTGGGAATACAGGAAATCGGCGCAGCTATGATCTCCGCCAGAATTTGTTTCTGAAGAGCCGAAAGAGAAAGCCTGGCGATCTTTTTTGCCACTTTTTCGGAAATATGGTTATTATCGCCTTTTTTCATTATTCTGCCCCCTACGAACCAGTTCGGCTGTTCCCGGAGCCACATAATGGTTAAAATGACCCGGGCAACCACTGCCTCATATTTAATACGCAGTACATGTGCCAAAGGTTTGGGAAAATTATCACTGGATTTTTGTTATCAGAAAAAGCTGTAACATATTATTTCACAATAAGTAAAAAAATTAGTATCATTTCAGTCAGGTGGAGCAGAAAAAAACAGGATGTTAAGATAGGTAATTTGTGATATTGCGTAAGGTTGTATGAACTTACCCCAGCTGGCTTTGGCAGGGACTTTGTACCGCCGGCATCTCGCCGGCAACGGTCAAAGATGCCGCCGGGACGGCTGCGATACGTTGATGCAGCCGGGATGGCTGCAATAACATTTTGCGGAGATATGAGTCGATGAGCGAAAAGATTCGGTTAGGAGTGATCGGCTGTGGACAGTTTATGAGCCGGCAGCATATTCAGACCATTGCCAGGAGTGAGAATTTATCATTGTATTATCTGGCAGACCAGGACCGTCAAAGGCTGGAACAGGTCTCGTCCTTTTATAAACCCAACAAAACCACCACACAATGGCGTGATGTAGTGGAGGATCCGGATGTTGATATTTTAGTCGCGGGTATCGTTCCGAAATTTCATCCCGATATCGTGAAAGCGGCATTGGAAAAAAGAAAGCCGATTTATGTCGAAAAACCGTTGTCGGAAAACCTTTTCGACGGAAAGGCTATTCAGGAATTATCCGATCAATATGATGTTCCGGTAGCTGTCGGCTTTAATCGCCGATTCGCGCCTGTTACACAATATATGAAAAAAGCATTTCAATCAGCCGACAGGCCGATCACCATTTTTTACCGAATTTGTGACGACGACCGAATACGACCACCCAGTCAGAACTGGAAAAAACAGGACCGCCTGCTAATCGAGATTGTGCATATATTTGATTTGTTATATTACCTGATTCAGGCCGAGCCTGTTTCCGTTTACGCGGTAGAAAGCCGCTTCAATGACGCGTTGATAACAATTAAGTTCTCAGACAACAGTAACGCCACAATTTTGTCTTCCTCATGGGGTTCGCTGGCACAACCTAAAGAACGCCTGGAAGCGATTCTGGACCGGGCGAGTATGGAAATGGATGATTTTGTGGAAGTGCGGAGCTATGGAAAAACAGGCTTGTCCGCGAAACAATGCTTTCCGGGAAGGGCTTATGATCGATGTGATAACTCTCACGTCGAGGCGTTTGCCGCGGACGGATGGGCGGCTATGTTGAAAATGCGTCAATTTTACTATCGAGCCATGCAGGAATCAGGTGTTCTGGAAGACAGTTCCAATATGCGGGCCTGGGAGAATGCCAAAGAGTTGCTGGGCGCCCCTCCCGTCCCACAAGTTAATTATACCTCCGATAAAGGATGGGGTATTGCGCTGGAAGAATTTTGCGAGCGGGTTATTGAAAAAGAAAAACCCGCTAACGCAGGCCCTGTTGACAGTAATCGAACTATTGCCTGCGCTATAGCAGCCCGCAATTCAATCGAGACGGGAAAACCGGTTGTACTCAGCCAAAGCGACTGGACGGTATAGTAAGAAGTTGTGAGGGTGAAGAATTTCAGATTTCAGATTTGAAGATGGGAAGTCAAAGAGTTGAACATTCAACATCGAATGAACGGAAACGAACAAACAGATTACGATAAGTCGAATTAAAAACCGCGTATAAAAAACAAGATATTGACAGACTTATTCTTTATCTCTTCTTTATGGTCCAGATTGTAAGGTTGTCCAGGTTTTTCCCGCTTCTTCTCCTGAACAGAGTGGTGATAAAATAGCCCAGCATAAAAAGGATGGTGTTCGACAAAACATTAATCCAGAATTTGTTGGGAAGAGAATCAGCAAGATTGGGAAATAATCGACGCCCGAAGGAGCTGTCCAGAAACCCCCATACGCAGATTACCAGGATAGTGCCGCAAGTGGCGGCGATCGCGGCAACGTTATCAACCCTTTTGGATAGAAAGCCCAACAGAAATAATCCCAAAAGACCGCCGCTGAGCAGGGAGATATAAGTCAGTTGCAGTTCGACCAGCGTCTCACTTCGGAATGAATAAATAATCAAGGCTACCGTGATCATAATCGCGGCGAAAAAAAATGAAAGAAATCGGCCGATCCATAAATAATGAATTTCGCTGCGTGTTTTTACCAAAAGACGCCGATAGAAATCATTGGTAAATGTCGCCGCGGACGCGTTGATGCTGGAATCCAGTGTGGACATCGCTGCCGCGAAAAAACCGGCAATCACAAACCCCGCCACGCCGGGAGGAACATACGTTAAGATAAAAAACGGCAGAACCTGCTCCGACTTCATATTAATGAGTTCCGGGGCCGGAAAAACTTTATAAAACACATATAACGCGGTGCCAAGAAAGATAAAATAAAGCCAGATAGGCAGGGCAGTGAACGCTCCGATGAGAATTGCCCGCTGTGCTTCCTTATCGTTTTTTGCTGCGCAATAACGCTGAATGTTCGTTTGGTCGGTGCACATCGACTGTGTGTAAAAAACAGTGGAAGTCAAAAGCATCACCCAGATGGTTTCCTTGTTCAGGCTTAACGCTGTGCTTCCCAGAGAAAATTTATTATCCGCCCAGCCCATTTCCAGAATCTGACTCATACCACCGGGCAGTTTCATCAGGATAATCGGCAGACAAATCAGACCAGCTACAGTCAGAATTATGCCCTGAACGGCATCAGTCCACAAAACCGCTTCCAAGCCGCCGAGAATAGTATAAAAGGCGATAATTATCCCCAGAGTCAATATAATAGCGGTCATTGAGAAGCCCGTCATAGTATGAACGGAAAGGCCGACCGCATAGAGAATGATCCCCATCCGGAAAAACTGAAACAGCAGAAACACAGCGGCAGCATAAAGCCGGGCCCAAAGCCCGAACCGCTTCTCAAGATATTCATAAGCGGAGTTGACTCGAATACGGCGGAAAAAAGGCATAAACAAAAACAGCGCCACCATCATACCCAGAGGATAAGTGGCATTGACCGCCAGGTTACTCCAATCCTTTTCGTAAGTATAACCGGGCGTTGCCAGAAAGGTCATCGAACTGGTGGTCGTGGCCATCAGAGAAATACCGACCACCCAGCCGGGCATCTTTCGGCCGGCCAGAAAATACCCTTCGGCGGACTTACTGCGACGCGCACAAATAATCCCGATAACAATCATAATACCAAAGCTCAGGCCAACTCCGATCATATCGGGCCAACGGAACACATTTTCACTCATTCTTTCTCACCATTCATAACTCTTTATTTTTGTGCCTATTATTAAACCTCCACAGCATTTCCTATCCGCTCCAAAATACCTCTGCGGGTGTCCGATAGCGTAAGCGTTTCCCTGGTTGATTATTTGACAACGCAACTTTTTTGTCAAGTTCTGATTTTGTGATTTCAGTCATTGTTTTAACCACCTTTTACAAAATCGGATTTGGATAAAAATATCCATCTTTCTTCTTGCTATTAAGTAAGCGCAATTGCTAAAATAACATATACGACGTGTATCGAAAATTACTATAGTTATGGAATCACTAATGAGAGTTATTGTTATATTCGCATTGCTAATATGCTGCTGTCAGCCGGCGGCGGTCTCGGCAAAACCCGCACAGACAGCCCAAAAAGGGGCACTTATCGAGATTGAGGGGGATTTTTGCCACGATGACCTGGAGGAAATCCGCGGGCTGGCAGAACTGGCAGAGGAACACGAGGTCAAGACACTGGTCTTTCGCTTTTCGGGCAGAGGCCAGTCGTTCGAGAACTTTGCCGAGTTGGCACACGCAATAGATCGCTGGGCTGAAAAAGGGCATTTCCGCACCGTGGCGTATATTCCGGCAGAAGGGGCCAGAGGGATGGCACTGACGGCGGTATTTGCCTGCCGGGAGATTATCGTTGATAAGTTTGCCCAATTGGGCGAAGTGATTCCCCTGACCGCGGCCTTGCGAAAAGAGATGTCCCTGTCCGCGGTGGATGAGCAAAGCGTGATTAAAAAGATAGTCAGTTTCGCCAAGGCGGGCGGCCATAATCCACTGTTGGCGCAGGCGATGGCGGACAAACACACAATCCTGTACCGAATAAAACGGGCCGATGAGCAGAAGCTGGTGGATCAGGAAGGTTATCAGCAATATATAACAGAAGAACAACCACCGTGGAAGATGATCGGCCGAGGCCCGCTTGTGGGCAGCGGAGAAGTGTTACTGCTGGACGGGCAGGAGGCGCTGGAAATTGGACTGGCCAGCGCTCTGGCGGGGGACGACGAGGAACTGGCTGATGTGTTGGGAATCCGCTGGTTTGATTTGTATTCCGGACAAAGCCAGGAATCCAAAGAGCAAGACACATCCGAACCGGCGATAAAAGACGCGAATAGTATAGCAGATTCCACAGAAAAAGCTATTTTCCCGGAGGGAACGAGTCATAAAGCAATATTTATAGTATGCGCGGAGATGGTGGACGAAGGACTGTATGAGTCGATCAAGCGACGGACGGAAACGGCTCTGGCCGGCGGCGCGACCTATATCATATACGAGATGGATACCTTCGGCGGGCGGGTCGATAGTGCCCATAACATTTATCAGTATATTTTACAGGAAGTATCCAAAAAGGCACACACTGTGGCATATATACGGACGAAGGCCATTTCGGCCGGGGCGCTGATTAGCGTGGCGTGCCAGGACATCATTATGAAAGAGAATACCCAGATCGGCGATTGCGCTCCGATTATGATGGGCGGTACCCTTGAAGGAGTTGAGCGAGAGAAAATTGAAAGTCCACTGCGAAGTTTCTTCGAAGCGGCGGCCAAGGCTAATGGTTATCCGGCGGCCCTGTGCAAGGCGATGGTAACAGTCGCCATCGAAGTATATAGAATAAAAAACAGGCGAACAGGGGAATACGAATACTTCGAGGGTGATAATCTGCCGCGGAACGCTCGGATGTATGACCTGGTGGGTAAGGAACTGATTAACACCAAAGATGAGCTGCTGACATTGTACGCGGACCTGGCGTACAAATATGGTCTGGCCCGGACGGTTGTGGAAGGGCTGGATGAACAGGCAAGGGATGAAGTACTGGCCTATCTTGAAAAACGCGACGAGG
>DAOWIP010000377.1 GCA_030640865.1 Sedimentisphaerales bacterium
AATCAGGTTTTTTAGCCTCGATAGCCTTCCACGTTGTTTGATCTCCCGGCCCCCGAACCGAGTGTCCGAAGCCTATCCGCACAACGCCTGATTCTTTCGGGCGAGGAAATGTTTTGAACTCCTGACGCATCGGTGAAGGCTGCTCCTTATTGTCAAGGAAGACCCGGTAGCTATAGAAACATGCGGGTGCCAGGCCCTTTACACGGACGATGCCGCAGAAGTTATCATCCTCAACCAAACGGATTTTCTCGGAAACAATCGTTTCGCCACCTGTTTTGGCCGTCATCCGGACGTGCATTTCACACGGACCGTCGGCGCGAACCCATATTCGAGTAGTAGTGTCGGTGGTATGGCCTATCATGGGACCATGTGTCAGCACAGCAGCTTGCGTGGATAAGTGCGGCAACGTACAGAAAATCACCAATCCAAAAATAATGATATGTAGATTTTTTGCCATTTTCATAGTTACAATACTCCTGCTATAACATTTTTTCACAAATATTTCCTGGGATCAGTCAGTTTGCCTTCGACGGCTGAGGCCGCAGCGGTAGCGGGGCTGGCCAGATAAACCTCGCTTTTCGGATCGCCCATACGCCCCACGAAATTACGGTTAGTAGTACTAACGCACTTTTCTCCCGCCGCCAGGATACCCATAAAACCACCCAGGCACGCCCCGCAGGTTGGCGCGGAAATCACACAGCCGGCCTCGTAAAACACATCAAACAGTTTTTCGTCCAACGCCTGTTTCCATATCTCAGGCGTGGCCGGAACAACAATTGTACGGATAGCCGCCTTACGCCCTTTGAGGATGGACGCGGCAATTCTCAGGTCTTCTATTCGACCGTTGGTACAACTGCCGATATAGCTTTGATCCATAGCCATACCGGCGACTTCACCGATTTTTTTACCATTACCCGGCAGGTGCGGCAAAGCCACCATCGGCTCAAGCGAAGAACAGTCAAATTCCTCCACCCGCTCATACTCAGCGTCAGGGTCCGAGGCATAAACAGTGTATTCTTTTTTATCGCGCAGATGCTCTTTTAGATACGCTCTGGTAACATCATCGACATCCATTATGCCGTTTTTACCGCCGGCCTCGATGGCCATATTGGTAATGGTCATTCTCGCTTCCATTGACATATCGGCCAGTGCCGGCCCGACAAATTCCATCGCTTTATATCGCGCTCCGTCTGTGCCAATGCGCGTGATGACCGCCAGGATTACATCCTTGCTATAGACACCATGTGGTAATTTACCGTTGAGTACAAATTTAATCGTATCCGGCACCCGGAACCAGAGTTCGCCCGTAGCGATGGCCGCTGCCAGATCGGTCGAACCGATCCCGGTACTAAACGCACCGAAAGCGCCATACGTACAGGTATGGCTGTCACCGCCGACAATCACCTCGCCCGGCCGAACGTGTCCCTGTTCCGGTAGCAGAGCGTGGCATACGCCTGCCCGGCCCAGCGGATAATAATACTTGATGTTGTGTTTCTTACACCACGTATCGAGTCGCCGGTGCAGTTCGGCGCTTTTTATGTCCTTGGCCGGTTGAAAATGGTCGGGCGTAACCACAATCTTTTCACGATCGAATACCCGATCCATACCCCGCTCGGCGAGCATTGCTATAGCCGGTGGCGTCGTTACATCATGGCACATAATCACGTCTATCCGCGCATTGATAAGCTGACCCGGCTTAACCGAGTCCTCTCCGCAATGCGCCGCCAGTATCTTTTCCGTTATCGTCATCGCCATAATTCTGTGTCCCCGTTTCAAAAACTCGCATTTTATAGCTCAATTACTCCCGCGACTACTTTGTAACACTTGTTATCTTTTTTCCATGGTGTAGCCAGGCTCACTGTGATTATGCAGTTTCTACTGATTTTCTCATTATTGTCCAGCCTGCAAAGAATATTTGGATCTGTTATTGATAAGTAAAGTGGTTTGCTGTCATTTAATCGTAAACAGGCTTTGTATTCCCTTCTTTCCGGCCAAATCGTATATTCAAAAGTAATATTTGTTTGGTGTACAAGTTGTAGCGATTTCCATCTTTCCCTTGGTAGTGTTCTAAAATACTCAATAGGTATAGACTTTTCGAAATTGTGTAGTATTACTCGGTTATCTTCACAATAATCCAACAAATCTTCTGATTTCATTCTGCTAATTTTTTTCCATTTAATGTCGCCCCATAATTGATTTTCCGATTGGCAACCCTCATCTGACGCATCACCTGCAACTGATATTTCTATGACATCCAAAATATTAATGGATGAGACCTTGTGTGTAGGCAATTTTCCACCCGGTTCTGATGAGACAAGCCGAATCCATTCAGAAGTATCTAAGTCTATGCCTGCAATACAACGCCCTTTTTCTTTGTATGAATTCGCTAAACACACGATTCTCGCCATAGTATCCGCCCATTATAAGTGGTAGATGTTAATATTGTTCCAGTAACCTTGCAAGTATTCTGCCACTAATCTTCTGTGGCATTTGTCAGGCAGGGGCTCACTGCATAGCAGGCAACTTCCATCAATTTCTTCAGGTGTAACGAGTTTTTCGGCTTTTCGTCTGGTTAATAATTCACGAAAACTTTTTTCGTATTCAGCCCATTCAATTTCCTTTTTCTTATATGCGTCTAATATTTCCTTTGTTGGCGCAAGTTCCGGCTTGTGGATATAGGCTATTTTTCCAATTACCTGGAGGAAATATTCCAAATCTGATTTCTTTGTAAAACCGGCAAGTTGCGAAACATTGTTCAGGCGTACATCAATAACTGTCTTTATCCCGGCTTCCATTAATATAGTAAAAAATTCGCGAGCATTTTTTTTTGCGAATCCAATAGTGAATATTCGAATCGTTTCATTTTCCTTGCCATTTGTGTTACACATTGGTTTTGTGGGCCTCTTTGGCTTCATAAGAGATATTCTCTTCTTGTTTTTTGTAAGCTCGTTCAATGAGTTCCTTTTGTGTTAAATCCGGTTCAAATAATGTTGGTTCAATTTTTAGCATCCTAACTAATCGGAGTTCTGTTTTTTTATGATCTTCCAGGGTGCCGTCTTCCAGTATGTGCATGATATTAATTTTATAATTTGTTAATTGGCGACTTACAAGTATCGTTCTATGACAGCGCAAAGGTTCTTTTTCGGCACACATAAGCACAATGCGTTCATTCGGAATATGTTTGACAAGCCATTGTATTCCGTGTTGAAACTCTTTGGTTTTCGCTAATTTGTCAAAATTCACCTTATTTTCGTCATGGCACAAGGCGGCGTTTGGTCGCCCACCTAATTTGTCACCCATATAAACATAGTGAATATTTGCCTTGTGCAGGCTTGCGTGTAAATCATTTTTGTTAAAATGAGTATTGTACTGACTGTATGGGCAAGACCTGACGTCAACAACTGTGGAAATTGTATGCCCTTTGAGCAAACGTATAAACTCATCTACAGGGTGGTTAGAATGTCCTATGGTATAAATATTGTTATTCATTGTTCTTATCACTATGCTATTTCGCGCCTAACGTGTTTCCACTGTTCGTTCTGACCATCATGTGGTTCAGCGCACTGATATAGGCCTTGGCTGACGCCTCGATAATATCGGTACTTACGCCTCGTCCGACAAAGACCTTACCCTCATAGCGAATCCGCAGGATGGCCTCGCCGAGCGCTTCGCTACTGCCGGTTACAGCCCGAATGCTGTAATTTTCCAATTCCACCTTCAGGCCGGTGGCCTTTGTGATGGCGTTATAGGTGGCATCGACCGGCCCATCGCCCCACGCCGCTTCCTGCAGAATTTGTTCTCCTCGAACAATTCGTACTGTAGCACTGGGCAATGTACCTGTGCCGGAACTGCACTGGAGATAATCCAGGTGAAACATTTCAGGCAGAGCGGTAATCTCATCATCGATCAGGGCGATAATATCCTCATCGAAAACTTCTTTCTTCTTGTCAGCCAATTCAGTGAACTTTTCATAGATACCCTGCAGTTGCTGTTCGTCCAGCTCAAAGCCTAATTCTTCACAGCGAGCCTTCAAGCCATGACGCCCCGAATGACGTCCCAGTACCATTTTGCTTTTGGTAACACCTACCGACTCCGGAGTCATGATTTCATAAGTACTGCGGTGTTTGAGCAGGCCATCGACATGGATGCCGGACTCATGCGCGAAGGCATTGGCACCGACAATGGCCTTGTTCGGCTGCACTTCGATACCCATCAGCCGCGAGACCAGCCTGCTCGTCCGATAAAGCTCCTCGGTCTTTATACCGGTACTGCACTTCAGAATATCTTTGCGTGTCTCAATCGCCATTACCACTTCTTCAAGCGAGGCGTTGCCTGCCCGTTCGCCCAGACCATTGATTGTACACTCGATCTGCCGTGCGCCGTTGACCACCCCGGCCAGTGAATTCGCCGTGGCCATGCCGAGATCATTATGGCAATGCGTACTGATAATAACTTTGTCGATACCGGGTACGTTTTGCCGTAGATCGGCTATCAGTCGGCCGAATTCTTCCGGCGTACTGTAGCCGACCGTATCGGGGATATTTATTGTCGTGGCACCAGCCTCGATAACCGCCTGAATAATTTCATAAAGGAATTTGACATCACTGCGCGGCGCGTCCTGGCCGCTGAACTCGACATCTTCGGTCAATGAACGAGCGTGCCTGACCGCTTTAACAGCCTTTTTCAGCACTTCCGACGGACTCATTTTCAGCATATATTCCATGTGTACCGGCGAGGTGCTGGTAAAGGTATGTATTCGCCATCTCCGAGCCGGCCGCAAGGCCTCGGCTGCCGCATCGATGTCTTTTTCCACTGTTCGCGCCAGACCGGCGATAATCGGACCTTCCACTTCCTTACTGATCCGATGTACCGCCTCGAACTGAACATCCGAACTACGCGGATATCCGGCCTCGATCACATCAACGCCTAACCGTGCCAGTTGATGGGCGATCTCAACCTTCTCCGATACTTTCAGACTGGCTCCGGGACTTTGTTCAGCATCCCGCAGCGTCGAATCGAATATTACCACATGATTATCGTTTTTATCTTGTTTCGGCATCGTCAGTTACCTCTAATCACACATAGCCCGTTAAACAGCCATAATCCGGGTAGGAAAACAGCATTGTAACAGCGTATTATGGGAAAAAACAGAAGATTTTTGTCGGCCGGCAGCCGTTTTGCGGTATTGTTAGCCCCGAAGGGCTAAACGCGGCAATAACGGCAGGCTCAACAGGGACAGGATAATGATATTGGACAGCAGATATGCGCGGAATACACCTGCCCTCGAGACGGATCGCCTCGAACAACTTATGCTCTCCACGGTATTTTCCTGCTTTATAAATATCATCTTGCGCATTGTCGATAATACATCCGATAATTGCAAGCAAAAAATCAAAAAAATAGGTAACCGTTCACTCAAGTGCCATTGGAAAAAGACAGTCCCGTAGGGACGTTTGATAATAGCCCAGCGATTTATCGCTGGGAACCCTGTTCTTATATTATTTTAGTCCCATAGGGACGACTGAAAAGACTTGTACCGCAGGCGTCTCGCCTGCAATTAATAGTCTTGTAGGGCGGGCTATCCAGTCTCTACGCTAAACGAACACAGTTTTATATTAAAAAATAAAAAAACTTTCACTTTGATTCGCCCTTACCCGTATTTATAGGTTATATTTAATAGTGAACATTTTTTAACATTAGACACATCGTCCAGGAGAAAGAGGTTTGTCGTACAGAAAAACGCTGGTCCATATAACACAAAATATCGATGACGGTCCCGATCAGAAGGAGGCATTTCTGACAGGCCTGTTGACTTCACAAGCCTACATCGACTCGGTTGATCGCTCTGTTATTATCGGCCCCTTGTGCCGCGGTATTGTCGATTGTCTGGGTCAGCTCGGTCCGAATTTCCGTGTCTTATATTCTTCTCAGAACGGTATCACCGGTCATTCTTGTTCGCAGGAACTGGCTACCGTTGAGGCCAAATTCGGCGTGGCGATTGTGTACGGAATACGCAATTTTTATCATCCAGACACTCGCCGTGCCGTCCCGGCCGAAGTGGTACTGATCGACGTAAGTCGTGCCAACATTCATCCTGTCAACGTCCTGAAAGCCTGGATGTACGACGAGTTTCAACTGCCCAGCGACCAGTACGAAAAAAACAGCCAATACGAACAGTATGTCCGGCTCGCCCCGGCCGCGTTAGCTGTGTTACGTGCCCTCGGCGCCTCTGACCCCAACCGCCCGGCCGTACTGATCTCCCACGACACTATTGGAATACCTTGTGCGCTGGCTGCTAATATGGACCCGCTCGGCGCCTTCAAAACCATTTATTTTGCGCACCATGTCCCCACTGTTCGCCGCCTGGTTGAAAGCAACCCCGGCCATGACACTTTGTTGTATAACGCCTTGAACTGGGCACGGCAAAATCAATATTACGTCAGCGAACTTTTTGGCCCACAGGATTCCTCTTTCCAGTACGCTCTAACCAATGCCGCCCGATTTTGTGATAACATCATTACTGTCAGTGAACGAGTTAAGCAGGAACTGCGTTTCCTTGGCCCCCGCTTCGACACCCTGAACCTCGATACTGTTTATCACGGATTATCGGCCCAGAAGTACAGCCTGGAGCGGAAGAAAAACAGCCATACTCGTTTGCAGCAGTATGCCGGCAATCTTCTCGGTTATATCCCTGATCACATTTTCACTCATACAGCCGGTATAACTACCGGCAAGGCGTTGTGGCGCGACCTGCGGGTACTCTACCAATTGGAGCCTCTTTTTCAACAGCGTGGCCGCACCGGGGTGTACTTTTTATTCAGTCCGAACACTCCTCCTTCGAGTCAGTCCGATTTATCATCGAATCAGCTTCAGGACATCGACTCATCGAATTTTTGCCCACCTCGCCGCGTTGCCCATCGGGACCAATACTGGACCCTTTCCGAGTCTGAAGCCGCTTTTTACTGTTTCATCCAGGAGTTTAACGCCCGCAACCAACACATCAAAGCCGTACTGATCAATCCATTAGGTTGGGAGGCACACAAACAAGACTGCTGTATGCCCCCCGAAATGGATATTAGTGACTTATGTATTGGTAGTGATCTTGAGTTCTGTCAGAGCACTTATGAACCATTTGGTCATACGCCACTTCAGTCCGTCGCCAACGGTGGTTTATGCGTTATCAGCAATATATGCGGTTGCACAGATTTACTCGACCTGCTGGACCTGTCAGAGATCGACAACGTAATCACAGCCGATTATACTCGAAACGGCACAACTCATTTCAGCCGTAAAGCAATTTTAGCCCTCAATCAAGCTGCCCGCGATCAGATTGAGGAACGTATAAGCGATCAGGTCGCCCGGACAATTATGGACCGCCTTCCGCAAAACAACGACCAGATGGAAAAACTTTTGCGGCAGGGCCATCAGCTTGCACAAAGTATGAGTTGGGATCGTATCTGCGAAACTTTTTTCCTGCCGGCCATAGACCGTGCTTATCACAAACGCCGTAACCGACAGATTGCCTGACCTTTTTTCTATGCCTGAATATCGTCACAATCTGATCACCAACCGCTGGGTCATTATCGCGTCCCAGCGTAACAGCCGACCGCGGAATTTCTCTCATTCTTCACAGAACGAGCTAACCGACTTCGATCCCGAATGCCCTTTCTGTCCCGGCAATGAAAAAATGACTCCACCGGAAACCTTTGCCATTCGAGATGCCGGTTCCGCATCCGACGGTCCCGGATGGTCGATTCGGGTCGTGCCCAACAAATTTCCTTTTCTGGCCCCGAACGGTCCCCCCCCCCCACCAAGCGAAAACTTCAACCACCGCAAGGCAACGGGACGCCACGAGGTACTTATCGATTCTCCGCATCATTCTGTTCATTTAGCCAACCAAAGTTTCGAACATACCTGTTCGATCCTGCAAACTCTGCGTAACCGCTATCAAGCCCTTGCGGCCGACGACGATGTGAACCATATCAGTATTTTTTGCAATCACGGCCGTTCTTCCGGCGCATCATTGGCTCATCCTCATTTTCAGATTGCCGCCGGTTCACTCGTTCCTCCTCAGGTTGCAGCCCAAATCGAATATTGCCGCCGATACTACAACATTAACAACCGCAGTGTCTTTCAGGACACAATTGAAACGGAGCTTGCCACCGAAGAGCTTGTTATTGCTGAAAACAATCATTTTCTTGCTTTTTGTCCTTCCGCGTCTATGTGTACCTATGAGGTTTATATCCTGCCGCGTCTGTTACAGCCCCGGTTCGGACTTCTTTCCGACGAACAAATTCCCGACCTGGCGAAAGTTCTGCAAAAAATACTCAAACGCCTCGATACCGGATATGGCGACCCTGATTACAACCTTATCTTTCATGCCGCCCCTGTTTCTGTGAACGACTCGGAACAGGCTTTCCGCTGGTACATCCAGCTCTACCCTCGTCTTTCTCTATCGGGCGGTTTCGAGCTTGCCACGGACATTTACATCAACATTATCTCACCCAAATCCGCCGCCGCGTTCTATCGCAATGAGAATGATTGAATCATTAGACAGCAAAATAAGGCGTGTGTCTTATAGCGGTTTTTCAGCTTCAAACCTTGTACAGATTCTTATGGGGAGCCTCTTTTTCCCGTCTGAAATACAGCCCCGATAATTTCCTTGTCTTGAGCAGCGATAAAATATATCATTAGCCACGTACAAGAGCACCTCTCTGAAATACAGAAAGGTGCCACCCAGTTGGAATACCATGCTTGAGCTTGCGCTTATGCTTTGCATAAGCTGCGCGTAAAGCATGCCACCCATCGAGCCATCCACCTTGAAGACTCGGTGGCTGCCACCCAATCGTGAGCACTATACTTTATGCGTAATTTCAGTAACACAAAACGGATCGTCATCAAGGTGGGAACCAATGTCCTGAGCAAAAAGGGCAAGGTGGATACCGAGTTTCTACAGGTAATAGCCGGTCAGATCGCCGAACTTATCCAACAGAACCGACAGGTAATATTAGTAACCAGTGGTGCGATCGGGATGGGGATCGGAGCATTGGGGATACGCAAGCAGGTAACGGAAGTAAAGATGCGACAGGCATGCGCAGCCGTCGGCCAGGGTATCCTGATGCACGAATATCAGGAGGCGTTCAGCCGACACAGGCAGAAAGTGGCACAGGTACTGTTGACCAACAGCATAATGAGTAATCGTAAATATTATGTGAACCTCAAAAATTCGGTCGAGACACTGCTGGGTTTGGGCGTGGTGCCGATTATCAATGAAAACGATTGCGTTTCAATTGACGAGATCGACCTGGCGTTCGGTGACAATGACCGACTCTCGGCGATGGTGGCCTCGAAGATCGATGCGGAGTTGCTGATTATGCTGACCGATGTCGATGGGCTATATGATAAAAACCCCCGAACGGACCAAAAGGCCAGGCTGATACCGGTCGTATATGAAATCAACAAAGAGATTGAGGACATGGCCGGCGAGGCGGGAACGAAAATGGGGACCGGCGGCATGACCAGTAAGATCGAAGCGATTAAAATGGCGGCTAACGGCGGCTGCAAGGCGATACTGGTGCATGGACGAAAAAAGAATGTTATCCTGCAGTGCGTGGCGGGAGAGGAAATCGGGACGCTCTTTTTGCCGAAGCGGCGGCTCTCGAACCGCAAACGCTGGATTCTCAACAGCCAGCCAAAAGGCACCATCGAAGTCGATCCGGGAGCGGCGACGGCGATAATGAATAATCGCAGCCTGCTGCTGGTGGGGATAACCGAGATTAAGGACAACTTCGAATCGGGCGAGGTTGTGAATATCGGCGGGTTCGCCAAAGGGATAAGCAAGGCGTCATCATCAGACTTACGCACTCTTTGCAAAGATATGCGAAAACAAAAAGATAACCAGGGTGAAAAACGCAAGGCTATTGTACACGCGAACGATCTGGTTATAATCAGTTAGTAAGAATCCCCTGATCCCCGCCTACGCGAGGACATGTTTTACATCGGGGGCTGGTCAATAACGACGGAGGTTATATGCGGAAGAAGTTAGCGGTAGTGCCCGAAAAGTGTTCGGGATGCAGGTTGTGCGAATTGGCTTGTGCTGTACATCGGCAAAAGGTGAATAACCCCAAGAAAGCGCGGATAAGGGTAACGACGGTGTATCCTCACCCGGTTGTGCGGATGCCGGTCGTGTGTAATCAGTGCGGGGACCCGAAATGCGCCGCAGCCTGCCCGACAAACGCAATCTACAGTAAGGACGGGATAGTACAAATCAATGAAGAGGAATGTATTTCCTGCCATGCGTGCGTTGATGCGTGTCCGTTCGGAGCAATGTACGTACACTCGGAGATTGACATACCGCTGAAATGCGACTTGTGCGGCGGCGATCCGCAATGCGTAAAAATGTGCCCGACCGGAGCGATTGTATTCCTGCCGGAACACGTCTTCGGACAGGCTCACCGCCTTAATAACGTACTCTCATACGCGCACATGAAAGAAATCGAGTATATGGAAAAAGGCGAACGCAAACAACTGCGCTATGCGGATAACGAACCGGGGAATGAGTTGAAAAATCAGTAGGGCGGGCCTATGACCCGCGTTCATTAGCCTTGTAGGGTGGGGTCTTACCCCACGCGACATCCGCTACGAAAGAATTTATAAGAAAAGATGAGGTAAAATTGAAAAATAATAAAGGCGGATATTTCGGGAAGATATTACACGTCGATCTGTCGAGCAAAAAGATTTGGACGGAACAAATCGATGATGAGTTTGCCGAGCAGTATATCGGTGGGCGCGGGTTTGCGGCAAAGCTGATCTGGGACAATCTACAAAAGGAAGGTCAATTCGACCCGCTGGGCGAAAAGAATTTGCTGGTAATTGCGCCGGGGCCGCTTACAGGTGTTTATCTGCCAAGCTCCGGTAAGAACTCGTTCGCGACGATTTCGCCGGCGACTGGTATTTACGGCGATTCCAGTATCGGAGGCAACTTCGGAGTAGAGATAC
>DAOWIP010000328.1 GCA_030640865.1 Sedimentisphaerales bacterium
GATAACAATACTGACTCTGACGACAGCAATGATTTCACTGCCGAAAAAGCAGCCGCGCTTCTATTGCGGGAAATAGAAATGACTTGGCGGTCGGCGTTCAGAGACAGAGTGCCGCAAAACACTCTTTTGGTTCTGGCCGGCCGGATCACTCTGAATAAGGAGTTGGTCTCGATCATACGGAATTCGTTACCTTGCCGAATCATATCGGTTGATTTGACAGCGAAGGTAACTGCGCCGGCTTCGTCGGATGTGTCCTGTGAACTTGGCCTTGCCCAGGGCATAGCTTTGCGGGCGCTTTCGCAGGCTCAGATGCCCGGCGTCAATTTCCTGAAGGCCGACACAACCCCAACTGCCAAAACCAGTGTTCCGGGAAAGCATCTTGTTTTTACATTGATATTGTTTGTCGCCCTTGCCTCGGTCTTTTTGGTACAATTATTTGTTCGCGGGGCACGACTGGAAAATCAAAACAATCTTATCAAGGCTCAAATCACCCAACTCTTTCGACAAACACTGCCGGAGGAAAATAATATTGTCAATGCCACAGCTCAGGTGGGCGACCATTTAAATCGATTGCGTAAGGAATATGAGTTTCTTGGCCCCATCGCGGGCGATTCGCTCGATGTTCTTGGGGTGCTGGACGCTCTCTCGGCTCACACTCCTCAGCGGATGAGCATAAGCCTCGATTCGATTTTGATTGCTTCTTCGTCCGTACAGATTTCCGCCCACTGTGATTCTTTTGAGACACCATATAGATGGAAAAAGATTATGCAGAGTGTACCGGGTTTTACAGCGGTAACGGTTGAAGTTTTGGATCGTAATCCTGATACACGGCTGGTGAAATTTACTGCCCACATATCACTGCGACTGGAGCCTTAATATGCGTTTGACTCATAGGGAAAAACATCTTTCGTTCACCGCTGCTGCCTTTATTGCCGCCTGGGTCGTCTATGCCTTTCTAATTAGTCCCACCTTGGCCCGCATTAAGACTTTGCAACGGATTATCCCGGAAAACACCGCCGCCTTGCGGAGCTTGAAGACTACAAGCGGTGAATATCTTGCTTTGCGTGAAAGGTTTAATACTGTACAGCGGCGGATCGCCGAGCAGCCGGAAGACTTCAACCTCCTGGCCTTTCTCGAAAAACTTACCGAACAGCATAAACTTGCCGACCACGTTCTTTCTATGAAGCAACAATCGCAGCAGCTTGACGAACTTTATAAGGAGAGCATAGTAATCATCGAACTTCAGGACATTACTTTCGAGCGGCTTGTGATAGACTTACTCGCCAGACTGGATTCCGCCCCGGCCCCATTGCGAATTAAGACGCTCTATATAGCAAAAAACCCTTCGTCCAACGGCTTAATTAACGCCACCATCCAAATCTCCAACCTCGGGTGAATTAAAGGTGTCCGGTACTTTTTTTCTTGACTTTCTTTGTTTTTCCGTTATTCTTGCGACGGGTGGCAGCCACCGTTTCGCCGCAGGCGAATAAGGTGGATGGTTGCCGCTATTTATGTTACCGGCTATGAGTCCTTGTCGATACATATTTCGTCTCGATTCTATCTCGACTCTAATGGCTATCACACGCCTTAAACTCTCTACTCTATAAGATGCCGCCGGGTGGAGAATTTTACTTTTTCAATTTTACCCATATTCGGAGCGCCGAAAAAGGACGATTTTTTCGGTAAATACTGATAGTATGTCGAATGCACTTGTACCACAACCTTTGGGACGATAATAATTATTTTGGTTGCGGCTTGACCGCCCCAAGCTAATTCATGTCTAAAACTTCCTTCAAAAGGTATTCTTGATTCCCCTATACCTGAAAAAACCTTTGATTTGACTTTGTCAAATCAGATAAAAGCAAACCAATTTAATGCTATAGGCAGTAACCATAAAAAAGAATTAGTTTATTTGTTTAGTTTATTAAATTCATCATCAAACAATGTCATTATTAGAAACTTATTAAAAAATGATAACGAAAAAGATTTTTTATCATCTACGACTTCAATTAAAAATTTTGTTCGTATTCCCCAAATCAAAA
>DAOWIP010000437.1 GCA_030640865.1 Sedimentisphaerales bacterium
CCAAAAGTGGCGAAAAGAAATGGATTGTGGATGCGTTGGAAAAGTTCCAGGGCAGTAATCTCAGGTGGGGAATTGCCGAGTCTGTCCTGATTGTCGGATCCAACGTCATCTGCACGCCCGGCGGTGCCGATGCCAGCATCGTGGCCCTCGACAAAATGACCGGCAAGACCGTCTGGACGAGCAGGGGCCTGAGTGAGAAGTCCGCTTACTGTTCACCGGCTCTGATAGAAATCAGCGACGTCCAATTGATAGTTACCATGCTGCGGGAATCAGTAGTTGGACTCGATGCCAAAACCGCAAAAGTGCTCTGGAAGGACAAGGTAAAGACAGGCATAGGAAGAGCCAATCATCCCGTTACTCCCCTCTACTACGATGGCCATATCTACTTTACCGCCGGATACGACAAAGGCGGCGTAAAGTACAAACTCTCGGCAGACGGCAAAAAGGCAACCAGGGTATGGGATGATGAAATTCTTGACGTACACCACGGCGGGGTCGTGCTGATCGACGGCTATATCTACGGCGCCAACTGGAAGAGCAATGCCAGAGGGGACTGGGTCTGCCTCGATTGGGATACCGGTGAAGTCATGTATGAAGCCAAATGGAACGGCAACAAAGGCGCGATTATTTACGCTGATGGTATGTTATACTGCTACGATGAAAACACCGGCGATTTGGCCCTGGTGAAGGCCTCGCCCAAGAGTTTTGAAATAGTAAGTTCCTTTCGCATTACTCAGGGCTCCGGCAAACACTGGGCACATCCGGCGATATCCGATGGCCGGCTTTACATCCGCCACGGCGATGTTCTTATGGCCTATGATATAAAAAACTAAATGCCTTAGCTTTAATCAAGACTTCCCGCCCTGCAGAGCCATGACACCGGAAAGCGATGCTCGGCTTTAGCGTTATGCCTCAATCTGTCAAAATATTATTTCTCGGGTTGATTTAATGGAGATTATTATGACTACTATTAAGGATGTTGTTGTTCGCAAACCGGATCAGCAGGAAATCGAAAAGTGCAAAAGTCGGGCTAAATTTCAGTTGAGTTTTTTCCGGTTGAAAACCGGCGAAATAAAATGAACATAAGTCCTTATTTTTCATTCCGGGGAATTGATGTAAGTCCTTATTTTGTGTGAAAAATCGAATTTCAACTTTTGTTAATTAATGCCTGAATATGACTCAAAAACCATTTGTTTGATTAAAAAATCAGGGGCAGCGAAAAAATGAGCATAAAAAATTAACGGTTTTTAGCAGTTCCGGCTATAATCCAGCGAAATACCAACTGTTTTTGAGCATAATCAAAATCGGCAAAAAAATGTTAAAATAGGCAAAGGCGAAAGTGGAAAAGTTGCTAAAAGTGAACCGGATATTTCACAGAGAAACGATATGTTGACGTGTTTTAAATTCGTGAATATCGCTGTTTTTACGGCGGTGATTATTTGGTGCGCCGGCTGTATGGTCGGGCCTGATTATCGTCGGACGAAAACAACGGCTGATGAAGCCGAGCAATTTGTGAACCGCTCCGCAACTACAAGTGATTGCAATGACTTTGCCGAAGCCGGACAATGGTGGAAACGATTTTCCGATCCGGTAACCGACGAACTGGTAACAGAAGCACTTGCAAAAAACACCGACCTCAAAGCGGCCGCTGCTCGGCTGCTGCAGGCAAGGGCAATGCTGGCAGAAGTAAAAGGGGCGCGTTGGCCACAAATCTCTTATGGCTTTGCCCGCAATCGGAGCAAGATGTCATTTAACTCTCCCTTCGGGGAACGGCGGAGTTTTCTCTCGACCACGTATTCGCAAGATATTTCGGTTAGCTATGTGGCGGACCTGTTCGGCAAACTCAAGCGAGCCGATCGCGCGGCATGGGCGGAGACGTTGGCGGCTGAGGCTAATCAACATTCGCTACTGCATACGATTATCGCCGAGGTGGTCCGTGCACGCGCTCAAATCGCGACTCTACAAAGATTGTCAGCCATCGCAAAATCAAACACAAACAATTGGCGTATGTCATTAGAAGTAGTCGATAGACGCTACAGCCGAGGACTAACAAAGCCATTGGATGTACGGATGGCACGTGAGAACCTGGCGGCGTCGGAAGCGGCAGAGATACGAATTGAACGACTGATCGCAACGGCTGAACTCGGACTGGATACACTGGTTGGCCGACGGCCCGGTTCGTCAGAACCATTACCCGAAACAATGGCGGAACTGCCTGATCCGGAACCGATACCGACAGGTGTGCCGGCAGGACTTCTGGATCGTCGCCCGGATATTATGGCAGCAGAAATGCGGCTGATGGCGGC
>DAOWIP010000259.1 GCA_030640865.1 Sedimentisphaerales bacterium
CAAATTCAACCGAAGATAATCTGCGTCCCATCGTCCCTGCCAACCATCCCGGCCAAACTTTCGTCCTCTGGATGAGAGGCAGCTACGAAACATATAAAAAATACAACACGTCTATTGTCTTACGGACCGGCGCGAAGATCAGGACATCCACAAAAGTGAACTGTCAACGATAGTTTTTCAGTAACGTCTCTTTCTCAGTACATAATGGCAATATGTAAAATACATTTTTACCCCCCTCCCCCCCATTTTTGGGACGATATCAAAAAATTACCCAACCTTGTCAAATTGACATTTTTCAACACCTACGCTATATTAGCTTTATGAAAAATGCTATGCAAAGATTCTTTGACTTCCCGGAGTCGTTTCACCGCTATTTTCAGCAGCTTGAACAGCGTTTTACGGATCCCCGCGAGATTTCATTCGCTCCACCCCAAATACCGGCAGCGTATAAGACTTCCGGTTCGACTGATTTATCATCTGTCGGGGCGGTTCTTTGGGACGTCTATGGCACATTGTGCGGCGTGGACCTTGGCGACCTGGAAAAAACCCTCGAATATAACGAGCATCTGCTCCGCGCCGCCGGGGCGACTATGACCGAGTTCTCGCTAACGGAGCCTCTGATGCGTCTGAAGCCTGGCCAGCCCGGCGAAAACACCTTGCGGGACCTTTATTTACAATTGATCGACAATTCTCATCTGCGTTCGTTGGCCGATGGCATCAGGTATCCTGAAGTGCTGATCGAGCAAATCTGGCTGCAAATCCTGCGTGAATGTACCGATTACGGCCTGCAACTGCCCCAAAATGAGCCTCCTCTGCACACAGCTTATCGGTGCGCCTGGTTTTTCGATCGGTCGCTACAGCATATCTATCTGTACCCTCACGTAGGAGAGACACTCGAAACACTCAAAAAGGCCGGTATTATTCAGGGAATAATTTCTAACGCGCAGTTTTATACACCTCTGCATCTGCGTCGCCTGCTCCGCGGGGACCGGGGGCGCGACGATCTGGAGTTGGAGGACTATTTCAGCGAACCGGCGGTTTTATTTTCTTATGAACTGGGATTCAGCAAGCCCAATCCGGAGGCCTTTCGTCGGGCACTCGCTTTCCTGAATCAGCAGGGGATCGCCCCTGAGCAGGTACTTTTCATCGGCAATGACATGTTAAAAGATATATGGGCCGCTACCCAATGCGGCCTGAAAACGATGTTATTCGCCGGCGACAGCCGGCAGACAGTTCTACGGGACGACGAACCGCTCTGCCGCGACCTGCAGCCGGATGCCGTCGTAACCGATATGAATCAAATCGCCGAACTTATTCTCGAACATTAGTTAAGTAGGGTGCCGATGAAATCGCACCATTTTACTGTTTTATAAAGAAGTTTATTATGCCTGATACATTTGCCATTACTATAATTTTTATCGTTTTATCTACCGTTGTGGCGGCGTTTGTCCGTAGAATCAGCAAAGATAAATGTCTGAATGATTTCGATAATAACCAGGTAACTCTTGAATCAACAACCGGCACAATCATTTGCGGCAAATTAAATGTGAAAAATACAGGCCTGGAATTGACGTATCTGTCCGGCAATGCCAACGACAAAGGCTGCCGGGAGACGAGCACCCTTTTTTATAAACACGAGTATAGTAAGTTGCAGGCCTTAATTCGCTACCACGATGAATTAAGCGAACAAGCTAAGAAGCGAAGGGATAAAGAATTAAAAAATACTTATCATCCCGGCTTCCTGCGAAGGTTTAAAAGGAAATTTCTGAATATCTTCAAAACAGTACGAGATTCAGTGATCGAGGTGATGGATTTATTTATCAGTCATGTTAAAAAAACCACATCCGCTGGAGCGACGCTTACATCGCAAGGCAAACACGTATCCAAAATCAAACAGGAATTAGTGGGAGTTGTGGGGGCTTCTTTCGAGCCGTTATTAGAAAAATATATCGGTTGTCGGGTGGTCCTGGAGTTGGTTAAAGGGGATAAAATTGTAAAATGTTCCGGGGTACTTAAGGACTATACATCAGAGTTTATTGAAATTATGGATGTTAATTATAGCATCAAAGAGGACCAACCGGCCGGAAAGGCGGACCTGGTGGTGCTGCGCAAATACGGCGTTGTTCGCCATCTGGGCGAATAGTGAGTACTATTTATCATAAAACAAGACTTTTGATCTTAAAAAGCAAAGAAAGCTTTCTATACTATTCATCCACCCAGAAAACATATTTCGCCTTGCCATAAGGAACCCTTACCGCAGAATGATAAACATCGACATGTAGCTGGGCCACTTTCGACCAGCCGACTCTCTTATCAACATAGTCTTTTATGTGTGTTCTTAGTGTTTGAGACAGTTTTTCATCGGTAAGAATTGCAGCGATATTCTTTAGATAATCTTGCTTTGTCTCACAGGCAAAACCACCTTCGCACTGCTCAAATGCCCTTTTAAAAGCGGGAAGATTCGATGTAACAACAGGTTTTCCGAAGGCAAAACACTGTGCCATAATACCGCTCTGGCCGCCGATGTCGTAAGGTAAAACAACCACATCACCGGCAGAAACAATCGTATCAAACGTATGTTGGGGGAATTGTCCGCGAAGAACAAGAATTCTGTCATTGACCGGCGAATTGTTGATTGCTTCAAAAAACTCTCGCTGATATTCCCTGTATTCTAATCCACGAGATTTCCCTGCGATAACCAGGATAACCTCGTCTGACATTTCGCAGAGTTCCGGAAACCATTCCACCACTTTGTGGAAGCCTTTGGTAGGACGGAAGTAACCACACAAAAGTATCACTTTTTTCCCTTCGATCCCCAATTTCGCCTTGGCCTGCGGAACAGAATCCACTTCGCGTACACCATGAGGTATGACGTGGATTTTCTCCTTTTGCCCGAAACACTTTACCAGTGTCTTTTTCTGATAATCTTCATGGACAATAATTGCCGAACTTTCTCCGACAATTGTTCGAAGGAGGACTCTTTCAAAATCTTCAAGCTCAGTATGCACAGTATGCAGGGTTGTAACCACAGGTACGCCCGCCAGCTTGCACCTGAGAATAAACTCCGCTATCTGAACCCCTCTCTGAGAGCCGTAGAGACCGTATTCGTGCTGTATGTGAATGACATCGGGCGTTATCTTGTCGCACATATTAAATATGTCCGTCCCCAGAGATGAACTGTCACGCGAGAAAACAGGAAAAACATGTTTCCCCTGAGCTCCTATCTGACTTACCACGAAAGTTTCGTTATGGAGTTTTTTCAATGCCTCATCAAGATAACAGGTATAAGTGCCGATACCACATTCAATCGGCGGATAAGTAGAAATAAATGCTATTCTCATCGTGGTTCCCTTTATTATAAAATGCTTAACAGCATATCGATGGAAGTTTCGGCAAGGCAGACTGTTTCGTCGCAGGCCCCGTAGTAGATCAAAATCCTGCCGTTATCTTCGTGGATAATCCCGTTGGAAAAAACTACGTTGGGGAAAAAACCTTCGGTTTCGTAAGATTCAATCGGAAACAGGATAGGTTCTTTTGCCCTTTTAAGCACGACAGACGGATCTTCTAAATCGAGTAATACCGGAAACAGCGAGTACATCTGATCTCTGCCCTTGCCGTGATATATCTCCAGCCAACCTTCCGAAGTTTTTATGGGTGCCGCTCCGCCACCGATTTTCATTTCTTCCCATATCATATTTCGGGGTCGAAGTATGCACTTATGATTGCCCCAGTGGATAAGATCAGGCGATTCACTGTACCAGATGGAAGGTAGCCCAAAACCCTCGTTGTTCGGACGATGCAGCGCACAGTATTTACCATTAACCTTTTCCGGAAAAATGGAAACATCTTTATTCTGTGGGGCAAAAATAATACCTTTTTGCTCGATGTTGATGAAATCCTGTGTTGTGGCAAGTGCCGTAGCAAAGCCGTCACCGGAAACAACCGTATAATTGATATAGTATAAATCATCAATTTTCGTTACCCTCGCGTCTTCCACGCCAAAGCATTCGCTTTCATTGCAGGGGTAAATGAAGGGCTTGTCATCGACAGTGAAGTGTATGCCGTCACGGCTGCGGGCCAGGCGGATGTGGCTTATGGTGGAAAGATAGTCTTTGCCTTTGTGAACCACCCCTCGAGTATCCTTTAACTGCACATCCGGATCGTCCATTTTCACTTCCAGAATCTCCGCGAACCCTTTACCAGCCTCAAACCGGTAGTATGGGACTGCTACATAACCTTCACGTGGTAAGCAGTCCTCGGATACTCTTAGAAGGAGTATTGTCTCATCACCAAACTTCACCGCCCCCGGATTAAAGGTTCCCCTTACACGATACCTGTTGTGGGAAGGCCTGGTGTCTTCTGGTTTGATAATCGGATTGGCGGGATTCCGTTGGATCACGAGAAGGTCTCCTCGATTAATTTATCAAGATATACTGTAGCGACACACAGGGATGTGTCTGCGCCTCCGTAATATATTTTTACATGGTCATCCGGTTCCACGATGGCGCCGCAGGCAAAGACAACATTGTTGACATCGCCCACCCTTTCGTATTTTTCCCTTGGAGAGAGAATGGCTTCGCCGCTTCTGGCGATGACCTTCGCGGGATTTTGCAAGTCCATCAGTACTGTTCCCATCCTGTAAATGGGTCCGCAGGAGGTCATTTTGAAGCCGTGATAAATCTCCAGCCAGCCCTTATCGGTTTTTATCGGCGGCACGGATGCCCCAATGCGGTGAGCATCCCAATATCCCGGCCGCGGTTCTATGACCGGCTCGTGATACCCCCAGTGAATCAGGTCTTCGGAGTACGATACCCAGATACTGCCGACATCACTACTACCCAGGGGCCTGTCGAGCCGGGCGAATTTACCGTTTATTTTCTCTGGGAAGAGCACACAGTCTTTATTGCCTGGCTCGGAAATAAAAGAGACACGTTCATAACTCTTAAAATCATCGGTTTTTGCTATGGCGATTCTGCTGCCGTAATCGGAGGCAGCCGTATAAAGGATATAATATTTCCCATCCAGAAATGTAATTCGCGGGTCTTCTAATCCCCTCGTTTCATATTTGGCGAAAAACCCTTGTTTTTCCGGCATCATTACCGGTTCCGGGTCCACATCGAAGTAATATCCGTCTTCTCCGCGGGCTAAAGCAAAAAAAGAATAACCCTGTTGTCCTTCTACACGCAGGAGAATCAAATATTCCCCATTTATTTTTATCGGGGAACCGTTAAAGACCGTATTACAACGAAACGGAATATCTTCGACGGTTAATATAGGATTTCCTTCCCAGCGGTGCAACAGATCGCGTTCGCGTTTTCTGGCCATATCAGAATTCCTTTGTGCTTTCGATACAGGTTTTAACGATGTCCGCCAGCTTAGTGGTGCCAAGGCACAGACAATTGTCAGCCGCCGCATAATAAATTTTAAGAATATCCTCCTCAAGTATAGCACCGGAAGACATTACCACATTTGTCATATCTCCTATACGCTCATAATCTTTGCGGGGAGAAATTATGGGGATATTACTGCGGGCGATGACCTTGCATGGATTTTCTCTGTCCAGAATTGCTGCGCCCAGCCTGGTTATTGGGCCGGAAGAAGTATTTTTTATACCGTAATATCCTAACAGCCAGCCTTCTTCGATTTCTATTGGTGTAAATGCGCAGCCAATTAGATCTGAATCCCAAAAACCAGACCTGGGCGAAATCACCACATCGCTCTCACCCCAGGTCAAAAGATCATTTGAATAGGACATCCATATTCGATCCCCGGCTTTGGGACGCTCCAGCCTTGCGTATTTACCATTGATTTTACTGGCAAACAAAGCTCCTGCCTTGGTTTCCGGCTCTGATATTACACCGAGTCTTTTTACCGTTCTAAAGTCATCCGTAACCGCTAAACACAAAACAAAACCGTGATGTCCAACGCCTAAATAGACAATATAATATCGTTCTTCCATAAAGGTTATCCGGGCCTCCCGTACCCCCATAGTCTCAAAGGCCCGAAAACTATCATCCGTTGAGGAAGTCATAAAAGATGTCTCTTCGACATCGAAGTGATAACCATCCTCACTTTTTGCTAAATGTATTGAGGTTTTTCCCTCAAGGTCTTCCATCGTTACCAGAAGAATATATTCACCATTTTTCTTTACTGCTGCTGCGCTGTAGATGTTATTCGTGGTAAAAGTAAGATCGTCGAGGGCGATAACAGGATTGCCCTCCCATCTGTGAACTATATCATGTCTGAATTTTCCTGACAATTTGCACCTTCTTTTATGTAGTACTTATGTAAAATGTAACCGTTCACGGGTTCTTTTCCTTATTAGGCCCGAAGGGCCGACAGAGCGCATAGTCTTGTAGGGTGGGGGCTTACCCCACGCGTTTATTAGCCCCTGCTGTTAAGCGGGGATTCTTCTGTAGGGCGGGCTGTGCCCGCCACGAGGCTTCTTTATTCGATCTTGAATGTTGAATGTTTCCCGACAAATCGGGATTCATTTCTTCTACATTTCTTCTGTCTTCTTCTACTCTTCACTCTTCACCCTCTACCCTCTACTTTCTACTCTCTACTTTTCACGTGTGCGACCTTTGTGTGCTGCTCGCCGCCGATCGCCTTCTTGTAGCATTCGTTTGCGCATCCGAATAGAGTTCGGGCATATTTCTATTAGTTCGTCGTCCTGGATGTATTCCAGGGCTGCTTCGAGACTCATTTGGCGCATTGGTCGCACCTTGGCTGCGTCGTCTTTGCCGGACGCGCGAACATTGGAAAGCTGTTTTGCTTTTGTAACATTTGCGGTTATGTCTTTTTCTTTACAGTGTTCGCCGGCGATCTGGCCTTCATAAACCTGGTCGCCTGGCTTGACAAAGAAAAACCCACGGTCGTAGAGCGAATCAAGTGCGTATGCGGTAACCTGGCCGGTATGTGTAGCGACGATAACGCCGTTTTGCCGTTGTGGGATGGCGCCTTTCATCGGCTCATACCTGTCAAAAACATGGTGCATAATGGCCCTGCCCTGCGTGGCATTTAACATACGTGTGTGCAGGCCGAAGATTCCTCGTGAGGGGATTTTGAATTCCATGTGCAGAAAATCGCTCGCTCCGCTTTTGGCATCCATTCTGATCATTTCGCTGCGCCGGTTGCCTAACAGACTCATAACGACATTTTGGCATTCGGTAGGGCAATCGATGACAAGCAGTTCGACAGGCTCCTGACGTCGGTCGCCGATTTTTCGTATGATCACATTTGGCTTACCGGCGCAAAGTTCAAAACCTTCACGTCGCATGTTCTCTATGAGGACCCC
>DAOWIP010000389.1 GCA_030640865.1 Sedimentisphaerales bacterium
CGGGTCATTATTGATGAACTCGTTACGCATGCTTATCTTCTCAGCAGGAGTTATCGACTGCTGCTGAGGATGAGAAAGCAATTCGATCTGAGTGTGCAACTGCAGGCGGCGGTTTTCAAGACCAGACAATTCCGTTTGGATTACCTCGACGTTTTTAATCATCATATTCTGGAGACCCTCCAGAGAATCAGCCCCATATTGCTTGGCCAGCAACTGAATTTCTCCCCGCTGTGTCTGGATTTTGCCCAAGAGGATTTTTCGTTCATCCTCCAGTAAGTTCAACCTTCTATTTTCCCCCTCAAGAGACGACGATTCAATAACACTCATATAAGACTGAATAAAAGAGTTGACAATCTGCTCGGCCTCACGAGGGTTTCGGCTGGTCATAGTAACACCCAGCCACTGGGTTCGTCTGATGGGCGCTACAATAATAGCGCCATTCGCCAAAGCGCCTTTCAATATCACTACCGGGTCCGAGGCGCCATTTCCGCCTGACAAGACTCTTTTCCACTCAGAAATACGATCCGTCGGTGGGTTGAAAAATTCCAGATTTTTATCCTTCAGATTATCAGCTACTCGCTGTAGCACATTATTGCTGGTCATAATCCTGGCCTGAGTGTTCATGAAAGATTCATATTTAGATATTTCACCGGTATCCCTTTCGCCCGTTAACGGATTGGTTAAAATCGGCGCGACTTCTATGGCCCCGGTGGTATCATAGTGCGGCAGTATTAAATACCACACTGCAGGAACTCCGGCTCCGGAGAGCAAAATAAAAGTGAACAACACGATGTACCAGCGGCCCAAAACGAGACGTGCCATGTTTGTCGAAGATTCGCCTTGAGGCTCCAAAGATTCCTCATAAGAGGCATATTCCGGTTGGATTTGACTTTGTTGATGTTGTGTTAAATTATTCATTTACTTTCCCTCTCTATATATTTTACCAATCGTTTTATAGCCAATTGGTATAATGACGAATTAAGAAACCATAATGACGAATGAATAAATCAGTTGTGAGTTAATAGCACACGGATGACACAGATACAACGGATTGGCACTGATTTTTTTGTCCGCAGATTACGCAGATTGCACAGATTAAAGATGAATAAGTTGTAAGTGAACAGTATGGGCTGAAGCCCATCCTACCTGGCTGCCACCCAAATCAACTACTACCACCGGAGTGGGTGATTAGTATTTCCTCCTCTTTATTCTCGTCAGGCATCGTAGTAAGTTTAGTCAGGATCAATAATTCCAGTACGACTATCGCCAGGGCAAGCGGCATCATAGCGTAACCGCCAAAATCGTGAAATGCCTTTTCCCAAAACTCGCCTTCCAACATAGTGAAGGCAATGGATGTTATCGTCAGACGAATAGTATTGCACAACAGCGCAATCGGTAAAGCTGAAAAGATCAGAATAAGCTTTTCCCACCATTGACGCTTCACGAGCAGAGTAACCAAGCCGATAATGACGAAGAAGGCAGTTATCATTCGCAGGCCATTGCAGGCCTCGGCTACGGCAACCGTGGTATCGCCGAGATGAATGATATTGCCTTCCCTTGTTATCTCGTAATCGAGCGTCTCAAGGCAAAATACAGCCGAAGAGGTGGACCAACTCTGTAAAGGTATTGTTATCATAGCCTCAAATCTTCTTGGCAGAGGCAGCATAAGACATAAAAATAACAGGATGGTTATCGATTTACGTAAATAACTCCAGCCAAACAACAAAAGTATCAGACCGACGAGACACACTATCAACGAGAACCGTTCGGCAGAGCCGTACAAAAAATATAAGCCAAACACTCGCAAACCAAAAGCGGCCAGTAAAGCCGCCATGCCCCACAAAAACGAAGGACGGGGCCGGCATCGGCTGAACTTTTCCCGACGTGTCCAGGTGATATAAGCGGCCAGAAAAGGTACCAGAAGCCCTATGGAATACTCATCGCTTCTGTTCCATACGGACCATAGCTCCCTGATAGTGGACCAATAAGACCAGAACAAAGCCGATAGAACCGCCACCACGCCGGGATACCACAAGACACTTCCGGCTGCTGTTTTTTTGGTCTGATCGGAAGGGTTTATTTCTGCTATACCTTGTGGTTTTGATGTTAAGGTTCGTAGTGGACGAACTGTTTTATTTTTCAGACCTGTGGTTTCGCTAATGGTGTTTTTTGATTTACCCTCTCTGGTAACCGGCAAAGTCAGGCACTCAAAACTCCCGCCGTCAGCCACCTGTGTATTGCTATCTATCAGGCAGTGTTGTATTTCGCATTCATTCCGCACCCGAACGTTGTCCCAGAGCACACTACGAGCAATCAGGCAGTTCCGGCCAATATTAACGTTTCTGCCGATAACCGCCGGGCCGAAAATAATTGAGTCCCCGTCAACAACCGCACCATCCAGGATAATCGCCGGGCCATATATGCGAGCGGTTTTATCGAGGCGGGCGGCAGGACTCACCCAAACGTTCCGACCATTAAGTGCTTTGTGTAACGGCAGGTTTATGTCTGTCCGATTGGTATTCTCGAGATAGATCGACATTGCCCGGAGGTACCCGGGCCGATCACGAAAGCTGCCCACCGATTGTGAAAGGCATACGGTATTTACAGTTTTCCCCTTCTGGATTATGTCCGGGATAAGTTTTTCCTTAATATCACAATATACATCAAGCGGGATAAGCTCCAGCACAGAAGGCTCACACAAATAAATCCCCGCTGCCTCGCTTTCGAGATACCGTTTGTCCGATATAGGATTCAATGCGACCGTCAGGTCGGACCCGGCCCGGCAATGCTCCTGCGCCAATTTATTTATGTCCGGCGGAGATACCATATTGGCCTGGATGAGCAGTAATAGTGAATCGTTGCCCGAGGCCGCTTTACGCAAACAGCCGGCTGTGCCCAGTGGGAGAGTTTCGTTCAGGAAATTAAGCTGCATGTCGAGCCGGCCGTCAATGGCTTCCCGCAGTTTTGTATTGTCACCAGCAGAACAGATCGCGGCCCGATTTATTCCCTGCCGTTTCAGTTCGCGCAGCAGGTGCTCCAGAACCGGGATGTTTCCGATCGGCCATAAAGACGAAGGTAATGACGAGGTCAGTGAACAACGACCAAAATCATAGCCGCCCGCCAGGACAACAGCTTCAATATTACGTTGATTTTCGGATTTATGCTTCATTGGACAAAAGTCAGAAGTCAGAAGAATAAATAAAACAAAAGATAACGAAGGAAACGAAGAAAATGATTAAGCGCCTCACCTCTTTGCCTTCAGCAAACAAGTTTGCCTACGGCAAAAAGGTGCCGCCCAGGAGATTTTTCATTACAGAGGGAGGGAGCACGGCCGACACGGCCGTGGCACACTATATTTCCTTCTCAATAGGTATTGACTAACAAAGGCGGAGCGTGCAGATAAGCCGCGCTGCTCCGCTTATGGTCGATGTCCTCATAGACGCGATGTACCTGCTCGGTGGTTAATCCGGCGGCCGAGGCCACGTCGGCGGGAGAAATGTCGTGGTTCTTACCGTAAAGGCAGAGGTCCATCTTGTCATAAGAGACAGAAAAGAAAAACTCCTCCTGGCTCTGCGGCAGAGAATATGTATCCGTGGTCGGCGGACGACGACGTATCTCCTCAGGAACGCCGAGATATTCGGCCATTTGATACACCTGAGTTTTATAAAGATGAGCGATCGGCTTTATGTCGGCGGCGCCGTCGCCGAGCTTGACGAAAAAGCCCTGATCGTATTCCTGCCGATTGGGTGTGCCGGTTACGGCAAAATTGAGCCGATCCGCATGGTAATATTCCAGCATCTTCCGCGTCCGCTGTTTAAAATTAGAAGCGGCCACGATCCCAAGATAAGCGGAATACGTCAGCCTGGCCTTTATTTCCTTACCCTCCGGAGATTGAGCAACAACTGAAAAAATTCGGTATTTGTTCCCGTCCATCAGGTTCGGAAGGACAATTTTGCATTTATAGTCGGGATTGTACTCAGGGATTACTTCCCTGATGGCCTCGTCCCGGAGCCGATAGCAGCCCAGCGAATCTAAAATGTGGGTTATGTCTTCGTGGGCCATTTCTATATCAAGGTGTTCGGCGACAAGTCGGCTGAGTTCGAGCGTTTCCGGGGAAGATTCTCTTTCAGGCATCAGAAGCCCGAAGACCCTCTCTTTACCCAATGCCCGCGTACAAAGAGCACCGACCACACTGCTGTCGATACCCCCCGAAAGGGCCACGATGACGCCGCGTTTGCGTAGCTGTTTCAAGACTAATTCGCGAATTGCCCGGGTAATAATTTCGGTTTCACGGGCGCAATCGAGCTTTAGCGTATCGGCGGAAAATGTTGGTTCGGTTGTCATAGTCAAATAGTATTCCGTATGTTCTATGTTAAGATATACGTCATATAGCTAAAGTGTTACTTTTTTTCAGTTTTTTTTTGTCGATTTTTCCGTTCGTGGTTTTCGGCAGGGACTCCACAAAGACCACGTATTTAGGCACGGCGAATGTTTCCATATTTTGTGAGCAAAATTTCAACACGTCTTTTTCGGTTAGTATTGTTTCCGGGGCCAGTACGATAAAAGCCTTTATGGCCTGGCCGAAGATTTCGTCGGGCACACCAATCACGGCGGCCTCGGCCACGCCCGGCATGGTACAAATGCCGTTTTCAACCTCTTTGGCGCTGATTCGCTCACCCTTGCTTTTAATCATATCGTCTCTTCGGCCAAGGAAATAAAGGAATCCCTGTTCGTCCCTGCGAAACTGGTCGCCCGAATAGAGAATCCTATCAGCGGGATAATCGCCGGCCTTATAAGTTTGGGCGGAAAGTTCCGGGTCGCTCCAGTATCCCTGCATAACGTTCGAGCCACGAATAATCAATTCTCCGGTCTGTTCGGCGGGAACTTCCCGGCCGTCTTCGTCCACAACAAAGACTTCAGAATTGGGCATAGCCCTGCCGACAGATGAAGGTCTCCGGTCCAGTTCGGCAGGGGGCATGTAACCGACCCGCTTGCACTCGGTCAGGCCGAACATCGAAAAGATTTTCACCTGTGGGAATATGGTTCTGAGCCTGCGGATGTGCTCTACGGGCAGGGCGGCTCCGGTGTTGGTTATATACTTTAATGTGCTGAAATCATATTTTCCGATATTCTGCATTCGTAATAACATCGCTACAATAGTTGGCACGACGGGAAATCCGGTTACTTTTTCCAGGGCTATGCGTTCGAGAACTCTGTGCAGGTACATAAAAGACGTTTCCAAAACCACCGTGCCGCCGAACATAAAGGCCATTATGACCTGGTACAAGCCGTAATCAAACGAAAGCGGTAAAACGGTCAGAATGATGTCATCCTCGGAATTGTCGATGTACTGAATGATACTGCGGGCCGCTGATATCATATTATGGTGGGTGCACATGACACCCTTGGGTTGGCCGGTTGAGCCGGACGTGTAAATCAGCGAAGCCAGATCCACATCAATGCATCGCGGCAAGTTATGGTTTGTCTGATGATTCCGATCCGCCGACCGATCGGCAAGTGGCGAGAAAATATCGTCCCAGCACATTTGTGAACAGGACAGGCCGTCCGGCATTTTCGCCTTCGGCCCAACCCAGACAGTAGTAATTTCCGAAGCCGAATCGCCGAGCGCATCGCGGATAACTTTTACCTTGTTTGTATGAGTGATCAAAACTTGGGCACTGGAGTTTTGCAGGATATACTTCAGTTTGGGTCCCTTAACGGATGCCTCCAGAAGGATAAAGGTCGCCGCGGCTTTAAGGATACCATATAACGCAATAACCATTTCCGGTGAGTTGTTAAGGAGAACAACAACTCGATCATGACGTTGTACGCCCGCTTTCATCAACGCAGCGGCCAGGTGGGTCGAATGTCGATCAAGCTGTTGATATGTCCATCGCTGTTGGCCATAAATAAGGGCATGCTTATCCGGGAATCGCCGGGCCGATCGCGAAAGCCATTCGTGTACTAAAACAGGGTCGAATTCTATCATAGGAAGATATTTTTTTGTAACGGTTCAGATTTTCAGGCGAAGAACGCACCTTTCTGATACGCAGAAAGGTGGCACCCCAGCCTCACGATGGCCGGCGAGACGCCGGCGATACAGGTTTAGAGTGTCTTAGCTTACCTGTTTGAGTGTTCCCGATCGGCGGTCGATAAAAAGGTCGGCGGTGAGGGGGATATCCATTTTGCCGGGTACGTTTTCGATAAATTGATGGTGAATAAGCTGGGACGATAAAATGCCCGCAAGGGCCATACTGTCGATTTCACCAGGCTGATCAGATTTTCGCAGCTTGTCTGAAAGTTTGGCTACCTTGTTCGCATCAAATAAACCGGCCCTTTTAAGTGATTTCTCAGACAACATTTCCTGTGTATATTCCGCCGTTTTTTCGTTCAACAGGCTTTGCCTGATCGGGGCGCGGTATGGATGTTTTGACCGTGAGGTGATTTCTTTCGGTAATATTCCCTGAAAAGATTTTTTCAGGATATGCTTTTCGTTCAGTCCCAGAATCTTCCATTTGGCCGGGATACGGGCCATGAAATCCATCAGCCGCGGGTCCAGATAGGGCAGTCGTATCTCCACGGAATGCGCCATGGCTACACGATCTCCCTGTGAGCATAGCAGATAGTTGCTCAGGAAGATCGACATTTCCAAATACTGGGCTTTGGAAAGGGTGTCCCATTTTTCATAATCGGCGGGAAGGTTTTGCCTGATATGTTCATAACCACAATAGGGGCCGATCGACTCCTTTAGTTCATCCGAAAAGAATTTCTTAATTTTGCCGGTATTCTCCCACCGGATAAGGTGCGAGAAAAGGGGATCGCCGGTTCTGTCAAGACCCCGAGCGAAAAATGACTGCAACATTCGCTTTTGGCGGGGGTTGCTGAATATGTACGGATAAAGCCTGCCAAGTAACTCCGAGCGTCTCCGGGAATCAGGCTGCCGCGACCAAAATCTTCTTGCCTTATCTTCACGGAAAATATTATACCCGCCGAAAACCTCATCAGCGCCTTCGCCGGTGAGTACGACCTTCAGGTTACTGTTTCTTACCAGCCGTGAAAGAAGAAACAATGGAACCGGGGCTGTTCGCAGTAGTGGTTTCTCTGTATGACGTATGACATCAGGAAAGGCGGTGCCTATCCCTTCGTTCGTTGCCTGAATCTCACTGTGGTCAACTCCGAGAAAAGAAACCATCCGGCTTTGATGGAGTCCCTCGTCAAATTCGTCTTCATCAAAACGAATTCCGAAAGTTCTTACATCGTGGTTGAAATTTTTCACGACCAGAGAAGTTACGCCCGATGAATCAAGTCCGCCGCTCAAATAAGCACCCACAGGCACGTCGGCCCGCAGGCGAATACGCACGGCATCGGATAAAAGCTCACGTATCTTTTCACATATTTCGTTCGGCGTCAAATCCGACTGCTCCGAACGGGGATAAGTCGGTATGTCCCAGTATTTTTTTTCGATCACTCGCTCACGAGAGGCTTTAAGGTAGTGTCCGGGTGGTAATTCGTGAATGTCCTGGAATACAGTTTGCCCGGGCAGTGTTGTCCAAAAAGTGAAAATCTGATCCAGTGCTATGGGATCGATTTTCCGCGGGATATGGTTGTGCATAAATATCGATTTGATCTCAGAGGCAAACAACAGACATCTGTTTTGTATTGTGTAATGCAGCGGCCGAATACCAAGGCGGTCCCGTGCGAGAAACAACTCCCTTTTCTTCGCATTCCATACCGCAAAGGCAAACTGGCCGTTCAGTTCCTCCAGACAGTCGGCGCCCTTTTCCTCGAAAAGATGGAGGACAACTTCGGTGTCGGAAGTTGTATAAAATCGGTGGCCCCTTTGTTCCAAATCACTTTTAAGTTCCCGATAGTTGTAAACCTCTCCATTATAAATAATCCAGAGAGTTTCGTCCTCATTGTGGATCGGCTGTGTACCGGACGCAAGGTCGATGATGCTCAACCGTGTATGTCCAAGGCCCACCCGATCGTCAATATAAATTCCGCTTTCGTCCGGGCCGCGATGGCGCAGTACGCCAGTCATACGCTTGAGGGTTTCCAATGAAACGCCTTCGGTTGAATTAATATGGTAAATACCGGCTATTCCACACATGTTTAAATCTTAAGAAAAAATACAGAAAAAAGAAAAAACCACAGATTACACAGATTGCACAGATTAAAGATGACCGCGAAAAAGCACAAAAGGTACAGGATATATAAGAAGAATACAGAATATGGAAGTAAGAAATAAGGCGGAGGGCTATTGTTTTACCCTGCGGAGCCAGGCCTCCCGCCAAAAGTGAAAGCACGATCTGTCGCAGCCGTACCATTCTTCCCCGTCACACAATACACCTTCCAGCAAAACGGTGTTTTTCACGTTTCGATATTCTCCAGTGCTCTCCAGGATTATTCGCTCAAGCCTTTTATAGACCCTGAATCTTTGCCCGCAGAACTTCCGCATATTGCACATCCAGCCAAGTCCTTTATTTCTTCCCTTCTCATCAAGGGTAGCCATGATTTCCGCTTCAGATTTGACTTCGACAAGCTCTCCGGGTTTAAGATTCAAGACCTCTTCATATACAGCCAGTTCGTTATCCGGCGAGCATTTCGATTTATCATTATTTTTTATGCCGATACGCTTACAAAATTTTAAAAAAAATAATTGTAATGTTTTTACCAGTCCCTTTGTCTTAAGATGCCAGAATATATGAATCACAGCGAGCCTTAACCACCACAGGAACCTGAAAGTGGCGCCTGGCTTAAAGGCCTCCGAGCAGGCAGTCAAGCCATGAAACTGGCCATGACATGGTATTTTCTCCGTTGATAGGTGTGATTTCTCAATTGACACGTTTGTTCCCCAATTTTTGTTTGGCGAATTGTTCGAGTTGAACGACCGGACTAAATAATATTCGCTCAAGCGTTGGCGAAAAGGCAAAAAGTTTTTCCGAAAAATTAATTAACTGCTTACGTACAAAACGGGAGACAGGTTTGCGTCTCTGTAAATTGTGCATATACATAAACCGAAAAACCTCATATATTTTTTCTTTAATCTGGACGGAATAATTGAAGAAGTCGGCGTCCAGCACCGCACCGAGACGAAATACTTTGGATTTGTGATAGGAATGTGTGCTGTTCCGCGGCGCATCATAGTTGTGATCATCACTCAACCACCAATTCTCCAGTCCATATTCATCCTTATATTTGTCATATATTTCCGTGCCGGGGAATGGTATCAGAATAGACGCGACCGCCGGATGAAAATGGTCAACATAAGGAGAAAGTTCGATTATAAGGTTATGTGTGGCTTCGACGGCATCAACATCTTCCCAGGGAAACCCCAGAATAAAAAATACATAGGGTTTAATTCCCGCTTCGGTAGTCATAACTACCGCATTTTTCGCCATTTCAACTGTATGAGGTTTATGAATTCGTCTGAGGGTTTCAGGGTGGCCGCTCTCAACACCATAGTCAACCTGAACACATCCGGCTCGGCAGCAAAGGCCAAGAAGCTCCCTGTCGATTTTATCGACACGAGTCATCATGCTCCAGGTAATGTTCAATTCGTTCCTGATAATTCCTTCGCACATTTCCTCAATTCGAGTTTTGTTGACGCTTATCGCATCATCAACAAAATGAAAGGAATCAGTTCCATACTTATTGTGAACATAAGTAATTTCATCGAGTATGCTCTGCGCCGAGCGAAAGCGAAATTTTTTGCCAAATAAATGCCCGGAACAAAACGCGCATCTGGCCGGACAACCTCTTGAACTGAACAGGTCGCCATAAAGAGCGGGATTGGAGGATGGTCCATAGTCCAGCGGATTAACCATGTGGCGGGCCGGATAGGGAAGGTCGTCGATATTCCGCACCATTATTTTAGAACCGGTGTGCCTGATTTGGCCGCCGGTGTCCTTATACACCCAACCATTTACATTTTCTTTGGGCATTTCACCAAGTAAAGCTTTGACGGCGTCTTCTATTATCGGTTCGCCCTCACCCTTCACAACCGCGTCAAAGCCTTTTGACAGCGGCTCTTCCGGTACGAGTGTGGCGTGGGGGCCGCCCGCAAGAAGTATGGCTCCCTGCTCTTTTAATCCCTGCGCAAGTTTATATGCTTCTCTTATCAGCGGTGTTACTAAAGTCATTCCAATAACATCGGGTTTTATTTCTTGTACAAACCGGATTATCTGCTCCGAAGTTCGTTTGTTTCCGGCGGCATTAGCGTCTAAAATACGAACATCGTAGCCAGGCTTGTCCAATACCGCGGCCAACATCAGAATGCCCATCGGGCAGCCTGAATGATTTTGGAAACTCGAAGGGGGATATATTAAAAGCACTCGAATCGGAGTTTTCGACATAAATTCAGTTTCCTTCCGTCATGCTAATTTCGCGAACATGTTGGAGCGCAGCCATATTCTCCAAAGCGGCCGGCGCTTAAAAGGCAACCTTGGAGCGATTCTGCGATACCAGATATTGTAATATAGCATATTTAACAGCCAGGCTGAGCCGTAAAACACCCGAATTCTTATACTCGGCCAAAATCGGCGTGAACTGATAAAAATGTTGTTAATCGGAAACATCTTGCCGCCCATACGCAGTTTATGTTCATATTTGCCGCGAAGACTATCGATGCACCTGACCCCATCTTCGAAAGAATTTTTCAACTGCTCACAAAATACTATCGTACCCAAACTTGCCCGGTTTAGTTCTTTTGCTTCCAAACGGGCGTCCAGGAACTCCACAAAATATTCACCAAATTTATACGCGTATTTATATCCCAGGATATAATCGCTTTTCTTAACCTCCAGCAATCTTAATCTGTTGTGTTTGATTTGCTCCCGAGCCATTTCGGAATGAAATTGTCCTGCACCGGGAAAATCCCCAAAATGACCTGGTTTACCAAGTTTTTGCCAATGCTTCTTGTGCATATCACAAAACCTGCCGAAAACCTGTTCGCAATCCTGGGCCGAGGCAAATCGTAAGGCTATTGGTGCATCCTTATCTTCGAGGGCTTCAGGCAGGGCCTTGTATTTCTGTCTGATAATTCTTAGTTGTTTCTTTGAAATCTCGGAATCCCATGATTCATTCAACATGAAATAGGTCTGAACGACATTGCTGTGGTCTCTGATATTATACCCTTTTCCGATATATTCACGGCACAAACGCAACAGAACATCGAAATTATCGAATATGCCGGATATCGGGCCAAAATGAAATGTATCCCAGCGGTAGTCCCTGGCCAGACTGCCCAGGAACTTTTGTGTTACTTCCTGAAGAAAGTCTTTTTTTATCGGCGGGCTGAACGTGGCGAGAGTAAAGTCCATACCGATGATTTTGCCCGCTCGTATGAATACCGGCCCAAGCCAGATTTTTTCAAAAAATACCGGGACAATTCCCACAATCGCTGACTGATGCCGAAATACAAATATTCGTAATTGACGCCCATCGCCATAATATTTCCACCATAATCGACACCAATCGAAAGTCAGAAATATTTCACAATTAAGCGATTCCATAAACGCGTCCCATTCCGGTTGCCATGATTTGAGCCGGTCGAAACTATCGAATATCTCGAATTGGATAGTTTTTTGTTCGGAAGGGGTTGTTTGGCATTTGGTATCGGCAGGCATTAAATAACCGTTCGCGAATTTAATTTTCAGACAGGATTAACAGGATTACAAAATAATAAAATCATGTTATC
>DAOWIP010000357.1 GCA_030640865.1 Sedimentisphaerales bacterium
AGTGGGCAGCCTGGTACTGAAAAGAAGTGGAAAGTGTAGTGTGGAGAGGTAGGAGCACGGCATGCCGTGCCCGTACTGTAGATTTATGAATGGAGAATTACTGATAGCACAGGAGAATGATGATGCCAATATTTGAGTATAAATGTAAAAAATGTGGGCATGTTTCGAGCTTTCTGGAAAAAACACACCAGGCGAAACAGGAACATGCGTGTGAGAAATGCCGGTCGAATGAACTGGAAAAGGCCTTTTCGACATTTAGCCCACAATCGGGTAATTCGACCCCGTCTGATTGCCCGGAGTGCCGGGGTGGTCCGAGTTGCGGTTGTCCCAATTTATGATTTATGAGAAACTTATGGAACAGATAACTATAAATCCAATTGGAGTAATCCATTCGCCTTACAAAAAACCTGAAGATATTCCTATTCAAGGTGTTTTTAAAAAAGAGACCGAGGCCCAAATCGAGCTTATGGAAAAATATGTTCCCGGCCTGAAGGATCTGGAACAATTCAGCCATGCCATAGTACTCTATTATTTTCATAAGTCCGACAGGGAAAGATTAGAAGGCAAACCATTTCTGGAAGATTGCAAACATGGGATATTCGCTATCAGAAGCCCCCATCGGCCTAATCATTTAGGACTCTCAGTAATTAAAATCAAACGTATTGTTGAAAATAAGATATTTTTTACGGAAGTGGATATGCTCGATGGGACCCCGGTTGTGGATATCAAACCATATATTAAATATTTTGATAATCGTGAAAATGTAGCTTCCGGTTGGTTAGATAAGCACTTTGAGAATGGGAAAGTTCCTGAAAATGTAATTATTAAATAACTCAAACTAACCGATTTGTCACCCCTGCGAAGGCAGGGGGCCATTATTACGCTGTTATTTACGTTTTGGGTATTCGTGGATTCCTGCCTTCGCAGGAATGACAAGTGCCGTTTTCGCAACAAGTACCAAACAATAAAAAGGAATACTGTATATGACAGATACCAAAGATCAAAAAGTCAGTTGTTCTCAGCAGTCGCGGAAAAGTCAGGAGTTTCAGGAGCAACTGGAACTGACTGAGCGGATGTCCAAAATAAAGTTCAAGATTATGGTTTTGTCCGGTAAAGGCGGAGTGGGCAAAAGTACGGTAGCGGTTAATCTGGCCGTTTCGCTGGGTTTGGAAGGCTACAAAGTGGGGCTGTTAGACGTCGATATTCATGGGCCCAGTGTGCCGGGACTGCTGAAACTGCACGGGCGGACGGTGGGAATGGAAGAAAATAAAATAGTCCCCGTTTCCCTGAGTGATAACCTGAAAGTGATGTCCATAGGGTTCCTGCTGAAGAATCAGGACGACGCGATTATCTGGCGGGGGCCAATGAAAATGAACATAATCAAACAGTTTCTTAAAGATGTGGAATGGGGCGATTTGGATTACCTGATAATCGATTCGCCGCCAGGTACCGGCGATGAGCCGTTGTCTGTGTGTCAGCTTATAAACGATGCCGACGGGGCGATTGTCGTTACTACGCCGCAGGAACTGGCGTTGGCGGATGTTCGTAAAAGTATAAATTTCTGCCACCAACTTAAACTTCGCGTGTTAGGCGTGATAGAAAATATGAGCGGTTTCGTCTGCCCGAAATGCGGAACGGTAACAGAGATATTCAAGAGCGGCGGAGGCGAGAAAATGGCACAGGAAATGGATGTTCCATTCCTTGGCCGAATCCCGATCGACGCGAATATCACCGGGGCCGGCGATGACGGAACACCTTATATCTATCACTATAGTAAAACCGACACAGCCAAGGCTATGAAAAAGGCCATCAAGCCCATCCTTGACTTAACGCAAACAGGAAACACAACCGGGGAAGATGATAAATGAGCCGGGGGCGAGATATTATCCTGGACAGTATAGCCGACGGGGTGTTCACAGTCGATCGTGATTGGAATATCACTTCATTCAATCGGGCGGCCGAGCGGATTACAGGGATCAGCCGTGAACAGGCGGTCGGCCAGAAATGCTTCGATGTGTTCCACGCCGATGTGTGCCAAAAAGCCTGTACGTTGCGGGAAAGCATTGAAAGCGGTAAGGAAATTATCGACCGTCGTATTAATATACTGAACAGCGAAGGCAAACAAGTCCCGCTGAGTATCAGCACAGCAGTGATCCGCGACGAAGAGGGCGAAGCGGCCGGCGGCGCCGAGACATTCCGGGATTTATCCGATATTGAAATACTTCGCCGGGAAATACAGGGACGCTATACATTCGCGGACATTATCAGCCAGAATCATGAGATTCGCGAAATCTTCGACATCCTTCCGGACATCGCGGTCAGCGAAAGCACTGTTTTGATCGAGGGGCCAAGCGGTTCGGGAAAAGAATTGTTCGCTAAAGCCCTTCATACTCTTAACACGGCGCGTAAGGGACAATTCGTGGCGGTCAACTGCGGGGCGCTTCCTGATACATTGTTAGAGTCGGAACTTTTCGGCTATGTCAAAGGCGCGTTCACCGATGCGCGAAAAGACAAACCGGGCCGTTTTGCCCGGGCCGAGGGCGGGACTATCTTTCTGGATGAAATTGGTGATATTCCACCGGCAATGCAGGTCAAATTGTTACGGGTACTCCAGGAAAAAGAATATGAACCATTGGGGGCCGCGGCGACAGTCAAGGCCGATGTACGGGTCATCGCGGCAACCAATAAAAATCTGATGCAACTCGTATCGCGCGGCCGATTCCGTGACGATCTTTATTATCGCCTGAATATTGTAAAGATAAACATTCCTCCGCTTTCCAGCCGGCGAGAAGACATCCCATTGTTGACGGATCATTTTATCAGCAGGTTCAACGCGAAAAAAGGTAAGCAAATCAGGTCAATGTCCGCCCAGGCAATGGCGATATTGATGCAGCATGATTTTCCGGGGAATATACGCGAACTGGAAAATATCATAGAACACGCCTTTATCCTGTGCCGCGGCAGCGAGATACGACCGGGACATCTGCCCCGGGAACTGTCGGCCGGAATGGACATTACGGAACAGAATGAGAATGTCGAGGCAAAATCAATCGAGCTTACAAAGCGGCAGGCGGAAGTTACGATGATACTCAACGCACTGCAAAGGCACAACGGCAACCGAAAAGAAACGGCAGACGAACTCGGGATCAATAAAACAACGCTCTGGCGAAAGATGAAAAAATACGGCGTCAGCTTTGCCGACAAGAAGTTGCAATAGTGCAATCTCTGACATTTAATTATTGCATTGTCGCACCTTTGGTTTGGGGTTTATTCCGAAAGTGAGTTTTTGTAACGTTTTGTAACATAAGTAGTTATAAAAATGTTGGGGTCAGATGGAGTTTTTGGCATATAGTTTGCCTTAAGTATTATTATGAAGATAGCCATAGCCATTTTTGGGACGCGAGTGTCGCCTCGATTCGATTTCGCTCCGGGATTTATGTTAGTTGAGATAACCGACGGCGAAATCGTGAGCAGGCGGGAAATCCCGGCAGAAGGCTGGGATGGTCTCGAAAGAATTGAAAAACTTGCAGAGTCGGCAGTTGAGGCTGTTATTTGCGGCGCGATTGACCGATTCTCTCTGAGGCAGTTGGAGATGCGAGGGATTAAGGTGTATTCCTGGATAACAGGAGAGGCCGAGGACGCTCTGAGCAGTTTCCAAAAGGGCCAACTGGAATCTGGTTTTATGATGGCACAAGGCGGGCGATGCTGTGGACGGTGGAGATTCCGTCAGGGGCAAAGTCAGGGTCAAGGCCGGGGTCGAGGAAGAGGACGGCGAGGTTTGCCGGGTGCCTGGTAATCTAATTGAAAGGTGGTGATATATATGCCAAGAGGTGATGGAACAGGGCCAATGGGGCAGGGGCCGAGGACCGGCCGAGGTAAATTAGGGGCCAATCGCGGTATGGGACAGCAAGCCGGTCCCGGACGCGGCCGTATGGGCGGAGAGTTTGCCGCCGGGCCAAGTGGTAACTGTATTTGTACGAGTTGTGGTAATAAGATACCGCATAC
>DAOWIP010000351.1 GCA_030640865.1 Sedimentisphaerales bacterium
CTCTGCGACTTTCAGCGAGGTAGCCGAGGAACTGCATATTCAGGATGTACCGCGTTCATCGACCAGTGCGATCTCGCAGGCGATTAGCTCGCTTTTTATCAATCAGGGTATGGTGGAGAAGCGCCCCAACCCGAAGGATCAACGGCAACCGATTATCACGCTCACCGAAAAAGGCAGGGCAGCCATCGAAAAGGTTAAAGAGATGAGAATTGATATGCTCACAAAGGTAAAAGTCGCTATGGAGTTGAACGATTCGGATGCGTCCGTTTTGGAGCGGGCTTTTGCACGCGGCATTGTCAATTTCGACAGGATGGCAAACAACGGCAATCCATAAAAAACTCGTAACTGTTCACGGGTTCTTGTTCTTGTTAGCCCCTGCTGTTAAGCAGGGGTTCTTAAGGGCGGGTCTGTGGCCCGCGCGTTTATTGGGAGGTACTGTTATGAAGGCAACCTTAGTTATATCTTTCCTTATTGCTTTTATTGTTTTTCCAATATCAGCCGTCTCGGCACGGCCGCCTCACACCCGTGGCAGAGGATACGCCAACGTATATCGGCACGGCGCGGGCAGGCCGTATAGTCATTACCGGCGAGGTTACGGATCGCCCTCGGCGTATCGTTCTCCTTATTACGGCCGCACACGTTCCCTGTGGCCCCGCTACCGTGGCCCATACATCTGTTGGCGCAAGCCTGTCCGCTATCACCTGCCGTGGAATCGCCCTGAGTTGGTTGTAACGGCCCGGCGTACCGGTGGACTGAAATATTACAAACGCATTCCGGAAGTTACTCTGGTAAAACTTCGTTCCGAGCCAACGGAATTGATCCAGCCCGTCAGCTTTGTCCCTCGTGAGCAGTTCCTGATTGAGGCCGTTCTTCGTCGCAGCCGTGGTGATCGAATCCTGGCGATCCGGGAACTCTGCGATTACAAAAAAATCACTTCCGTAGCAGTACTGATAGACGCCCTGATCAACGATTCTAATGACGATGTTCGGGCAGAAGCGGCTCACGCTCTGGGGGCCATCGGATTGCCGATAGCTTACGAGGCGTTGGCCCGCGGTGCCGCCCGTGAAAAGGCTCCGGAGGTGCAAGCGGCAATTGATGGGGCGATGAAGACTATAAAAGAAAAAGCCGGCTCTGAAATTCCCATCATAAGTAAAATACCACCGAGCCGTCACGGAACACAGAAATTAGCCGATTATCTGGAGGATTTACGCTACGGCCGGGCCAAAGTACGCGAAACAGCCGTAGAAAAGCTCCGTTCCTACAAGGACACACGGGCAGTGGCGGCCCTTATTAACGCCTTGATAAACGATCCTGACGAAGAAGTGCGGGAAGAAGCAGCGGCAAGCCTGGGTGAAATCGGCGATAGAATGGCACTGCCGTTTCTACGATCAGCACGGAACAACGACATCGAAAATTCCGTACAAAAAGAAGCCCGACAAGCCATCAGAGAGATACACGACAACATTTAGGCAACCTGTAAAAAACATGTATGGTGGGTCTCTGACCCACGCGTCAGCTTGGAGGTGTTCTATGAAAAATACACGTATAGCACTTTTACTCATCGTTTCGTTACTGATGTTGCCGACGGGTGTATTGAATGCCAAATCATTCGGCTCTCGTCGGACCCGTCAAAAAACAGGCACGGTCGATAATAAACGGCTGATGGCCCAACGGACCAGAACAGCCCAAACACGTGCCACTCAAACACGACAACTTATCGAACGAAGGGCTCAAATTAAACGGCCCGAAAAGACTCGATATCAACCACGCCAGAGTACTCTATATCAGTCACGGCGTAAAACTCAATATCAACCACCCCAAAGCACTCGATATCAGTCTCAGCGTAAGGCTCAACAGCGACCCCGCCGTACTGTTTGGCACAGTCGGAAAACCCCGACTATTTCCAAACAACATCGACCCGTGGTACGATCGGCAAGAAGTTCTGTTTTTTCCCGATCAGGAAGAATCACGCGCTATTCTCACAAACCTGACCAACAAAAAAAGACACAATTACGTACCATCCATACGAAAAACCCCAAACCCCGGCAATCGGGGATCATAACCCGCCGGCATAAGCAAATGGCCCCACGCAAATTTCCGAATTTTCATCATCAGCGGGAGCGTCTGACCCGACTGCGTCGGAGCCATTATAGCCGCCGCCACAATTGGCATCGAACACACCATCATCCTTATCATTACCCTCATCACTACCGTTATCATGGGTGTAACTTTGGTATATCGATTATTCACTTGTTTGGTTGCGATTATTTAGGTTGTTATGTATATCGTCCCTGGCCCGAGACGGTTATCATCCACGAGCCGGTCGTCGTGGAGAGACACGTGATTGTTCGGGAGCCGGAGACGATAATTATACAGGAGGCTGATGAAGCCGCCTCCCGTCAGGAAAAGCTGATCGGGCAGCTATTGCTGGCACAGCCGGATGATCGCGAATCGGCCGCCTGCGAACTGTCGCAATTCGAGGGTATAGCAGTGGTGGCAGCACTTATTGACGCGCTGATTAACGACGCCAAGGTTAAGGTCCGTACCGCCGCAGCGGTGAGCCTCGGTAAAATCGCGGACCCTCTCGCCTTCGAGGCCCTGATACGCAGTTCAATGGCTGAACAGGATAAAGCGGTAATTGAGGCGGCAACCACAGCCGTTCAGAACATCAAAGACAGGGACAAAATGGGACAGGAACAGATATATGTAAGTGAGCGTTTCCCGCCTATGAATGAGGGCAAGCCGGAATTAGGCCGTTATCTCGAAGATCTGAGGCTCGGCTCAGCCGACCAGCGCCGCCATGCAGCCAAAGAACTCAGGAATTATATTGGCACACAAGCTGTCGCCGCGTTGATAAACGCCCTTATCAACGATCCCGACGAAAACGTACGTGAAGAAACCGCTGAAAGCCTGGCCAAAATTACAGATCGCATGGCCCTGCCGTTCCTTAAAGCTGCTCGGCTGAGCGACCCCGACAAGGATGTTCGTGAAGAAGCGGAAGAGGCTATTGACAAAATCCGTGATTGTATTCGCTAATCTGTTTTCGTAACCATTCACGGGTTATTAGGTAGGGCGGGCCTGTGGCCCGCGTTTATCAAGTTAGAAGGGGCGTAACATTTTAGCCAAATGTGATTAAAACCTCTTGGGTGGCACCTTTTTGTATTTCAGAGAGGTGCTCTTGCGCAATTTTCTAAGTTGTCGCAGATGGCTAAAATGTTACGCAATTTGTAAAAATTGTGAACGGTTATTCTGAAAGGATAATACAATGGCAGGAATAATAAGAAAACCAGTAATTGTCAGCGTACTATTAACGGCAGTTTGCCTTGGTCTGTTTCCCCCTGCCGCCGGGGCGCAGTCCGGCCGGACCAGTCGGGCCGAAGGGAATGATACGAATATAAAGCGGACTTCCTCCCTCCGGAAGAAGCTGGAGAATGTTCGGCTGACCAGTTTGTACCTTAGAAACGGCAAGCTGGTAAGCGGCAGAGTAGTATCGGAAGACAGTAATAAAATCACCGTCGCCGAGATTGTCGGCAGCCAGATTGTGGTGAATACTTATGGCGTTCGGGAACTGGAACTCAGAACCCGTTCAGTAAAGATCAAGCTGGAATTTGAATACTACGAGGAACTGGCCGGTTATTTTGCCAGCCGAACCAGGGATTTCCGGGACGACCCGGACGACTTCATACAAGCGATTCGTTTCTATGAAAAAGCCAAATATCTCCTGGCAGACGCCTCGCCGAACATCTACGCCGATAAAATCAGAGAGATCGAAAAGAAAATTGATGCGCTCGACGCCGAACGACAAGTATGGATACGCGAGATTAAATCCCGAGCTGAGTTAAAGCAGCTTGAACTGCAGGCAACTATCAACGAACGCTTCAAGGAACTCCAGGATGAAAATGCGAAATATAAGGAACAACTCGAAACCATCATAGCCGACATGGATGACATTAAAGACAATTTCGACATTTTGGACCAGAATGTCAGTTGGAATATCCAAAGACTGGAGGAAGAGGCAATAGCAAATCAATATGAAGTCGATCAGTTATGGCGCAGACGAAGCCCTGTGTATCTCTACGACAATTACAATTACAGTCGTCCCTGGACCAATTATGGAGTTCGCCAGCCTCTTTCCCCACGGAGAAGTCGAAATCAGGACAACCAAAATACCACCGAACAAAATAAATAAAAAAGGAAAGTGAAATCACAGCCATAAATAGGTGGCTGTCCCTAATATTCTGCAAACGAACGAAGGTGATCATAAACCCTGATCATGATGCATTGGATTCTTTTGTCCCAAGCGACATCCTGGATGGGGCAAGAGTTAAAGTTGTGGGTTTTTGGGATATAACTTACACTTGGCAGGATGGTAAATGGATACCTGATAAAGGCAATGTTACTACGGATACAATCGATCAGTAAAGAAGTACGGCAGGGTGGTAGCAATCGAGTAAAAAATGTAAAATGCAAAAGAAACGACAGCGTGAGTAACAACCATGCTTAATCTTGCTTATGCTTCGCATAAGCTGCGCTAAAGCACAAATAAAGAAGGGTTCTCATCCAAAAAAGTTGGTGATTTTATCAAGGTTTTGTGTACAAAACCTTGGAGTTTAACGCTTTATGGCCTCCGGCATGTATGGCACAATACTCCTGCCACCACGGGGGATAGGCGGGCGCAGGAGTGCGACCCGAGCACCGTGGCGGCGCCAGCGGCATTGCCGCTTTTTCTCTGCCCGCGTTGCGGGCGGCATGGGGTTGGTGTCTTCTTTGATGCCAACCCTTTA
>DAOWIP010000186.1 GCA_030640865.1 Sedimentisphaerales bacterium
ACACTACTGATTGTTTCAAAATCTTCGGAAGACGAACGATGTCTTTTGTAAAAAATTGGTGCATAAAAATTATGCAGAGTCAGTTTGCCATTATCGACTCTGAATTTGAGGTGTACGTTATCGATAAACCGGCTGAAATCTTTATCTTTGATTTGTTCTGCGACAAGAGGCATAAAGTTTTTATCGACAATAAATTTCACCGTTCCATCTACTGCTTCGGGACTGTTAAAATCATCTTTTTCCAGTGGACTTATCACATATCTCAATCTGATTTTTTTCTGAGCGGATAACACAAAGTTTTGCCTGATGATTCGTTTGTCCATGTTTCGGATGGACACTTTTGCACTGCTGGGTATGTACCCTTCTTTTGTTACATTTAAATCGCACACTTCAAGTCCGAGTCCATCAATACGATAATAACCTCCCGGGTATGTAGTCATCATTCCTTTGTTTGAAGAGACTGTTATACCTACTAATGGTTTGCCGTTTTCATCTCTGATAGCTCCGACGATCGATGCGGTCCCATCAGCCTCGACTTTTTCCAACACTATTCGACCTAAGTTAGCTACCTCACCAGGTATCAGCGTGACGATTCTTTTGGCCTTTTTATAGGGAGGCCCCGGATCGATTACTATCTTTTTCTTAAATCTATTTGAGCGTACCTGTTCCCATCTTGTCCAGGGAGTTCCGAAAGGAACCCTTTTGATTCCGCTGTAACCGCCGTTTCCATAGTTGTAACATCGATATTCGGCTATCGTCGTTGTATCTTTACTGTCCTCAGTGTCTAAATAAAGGGCTACCAACACGCTGTTACCTTTCGGCTTCTTGCCGCCTTCATTTAGTTCCCATTCGATAACGCTATCTAACTGCCTGCCGACCGGTTGATCGACATTAGTGCATCCGGCACACAATGATAACCCAATTATAACAGCAGCCAAACATATTAACTTCTTGTCCAATTGCATTTGTCAACTCCTTTCATTCAAATTAAAGGGGTCAGACACCTTTTCAGGTCTCTCCCGACGAGTGGCAGCGTCTGTCTTCGGACAGGCGATGGCGACTTTCTATTATTCGTTATTGGAACTTCGTCATTGATTCCTCATTATGGTTTCCTCATTCGTAATTCTTTCATAGGGTTTGCTTATCTTTTCTTAATCGTCCGAGTTGTTCTTCAGTATATTGCTTATATGTTCCAGCCACTTCGCGTCAACCGGAGCGTATGGGCGGAATTTCTCCAACTCTCCCCGTTCTTCACTATAAAACAGTGCCCGATGGAGGCCCAGCTTGTTCCCGACAGGTGAATCAATCAGGTTGCTTGAGTCGGAGGCACTCATCTGAAATAATACGCGGTTGTCAAATTCGCGTATTGTTTGTCGATCAAGCGTTCGTTCGACAGTGGCCATTGTATCCGCCCAGACGAGTATATGAACACCGACGGGTGGACCTTCACGTAACAGTTCAGCAAACTGTTTGTCCGGTTTCGGTAGGGCGTTCTCTTCCATCGAGAAGCTGAATTCATCTTCATTTCGCCTCAAGACCCGATAACGCTGCAAGGCATAAATCATCACATAGATTGCCGGCGCATCGAGTTGATCGGCTTGTTGCCGTCTCTGTACCTCGGCAGTCAGTTCGCCGATAACTTCGGCTACATTACGCCATTCGACAATTTGATTGGAATGCGGCAGTGCCGAGGCGATACGTTTCAATGTTCCCACGCGGGGTGAATCAGCAGGACTGCCGTCTAATATCACGAACCGCACCGAGTCAGGATTATGTTGAGCTGCCAGACTGATTAGTGCGGCGCTCATCAGCCCCAGTGCGGCCTCGTCACGTTGGCCGATGATCAGCAGATTGGAGCCGCTTTGGCGACGAAAGACAACCGCGGTCGGATCCTTAATGGCCACGGGTTCACCGAGCCATGCGCAGGGGGTTGGGGTTACGGCAGAGCCGTGAGATTTCTCAAGACATGCGGTTAGCAGACGATTTTCGGCGATGTCTGCCGGGACGTTACCTTCGAAAACAATCAGCGGCTCGCGCGTACCTGATCGTTCGTCGGCAAGTTCGGCTATGCGTTCCAGATATTTATCGCGAGAGGGGTCGGGCAACCAGGCTGTTTGAAATGGGTTGTTTCCTACCACCATTCCGCCGGCGTCGTTGTAGATGGCTTCGCCGGGTCGTGACAGAAGCCTCGCAGCGACATTTTCGTCATCGAGAATGAGTTGGGAGTCAACCTCCGAACATTGCAGCGCGATACGAACAGCCATTTGCCCGATTGTGCCGCGAGTCAGGCCGGCACTGCCTCCGAGTGTTTGCGAGCCGAGCAGTACGTGAATTCCGAAGGCCCGTCCCTGCCGTACCAATTGCTCTAATAATATGGCGGCATCCTGGGCGAGCTTGTCATCTTCGGAGAAAAAAACCTGAAATTCATCGACGACCAGAACGGTACGCGGCATTATGGTACCGGTAGCCTGTCGATATGAGGCGATGTCCTGCACTCCCGCCTGCCGAAACAGATCACCTCGGCGTGTCATCTCGGCATCGACTCGCCGCAAAATGCTCAAGCCGAATTCACGATCACTCTCAATGGCCACGGTTCGCGCATGAGCGAGATTATGGGTAACGTAAGTTTTGAATTCAACGCCTTTCTTGAAATCGATCAGGTATAGCTCGACCTGGTCCGGCGAATACCACAGTGCCAGATTTGTTATAATAACATGGAGCAGGGTCGATTTACCCGAACCGGTTTTGCCGGCTATAAGCATGTGCTGCGCGACTCCGCGGCCCAGTCTGAAATGTTGTAAGCGGGTTGCCCCGGTCCTGCCGATTGGGACACAGAGTTCGTCGCTACTGTCCAATGTCCAATATTGCTTGTTTTCGGGAGCGACATTTTCGAATGGGACCTCGACCAGAGTTGAATCCTTACCTGCTTTGCCTACCGTATGCATAATGCTTGTGAGAAGTTCTTCAGTTGGCGGCGCATCCAATATAAGCGGAAACTGCCGAAAAATCTCATCCTGCCACACAAATCGGTCATTTTCGTACACCAGATGGACACTGCCTGATGCCAGGTCTTCGATGTCGATACCGGTCGGCGGTTCCTGGCGGGAATCGTGCAAAATCAGGGTATATACGCCGCACCGAGAGCCGCTATTGATTATACTGCTTAGTCGCTGTACTGCTTCCTCGTTGAAATTAGTTGGAAAATCCGCAATTACCAGGAACCGATACGGCTCCGCAAGCTCCCCGGCCTGAAGATTATATTCTTCAATGGTCTCAAATTCGTTTCGGAGGTACTTCTGGATAACTTTTTCCATGTGTTCGGTCAGGTCTTCGAGCTTCTGCTGAATATGAGCCGTGCTGGTCCAGATACGTCCTCCGACCAACGCCTCTTCGTAATCGGCGGCATGCATGAACCCGGCGAAGTTTTCGCCCAGCCCTACCGGATCGATTATCGTGAAGTGAACTCTTCCCGGAGGCAGCGAGGTGAACAGTCGCACCATTACCGCCCGCAGGGTTTGCAGGGCCTGTTCTCGGCCGTGCCGACCGGTCTGAAGGAGCAGAGAACAGCGAGCCGGAAAATCCAGCAGAGCCGGTAATAAAACAGGTCTGGTTTGGTCCGGCACAAAATCGGCATATTCGATGATACTCTCAGCCAGTTGGTTCATATCCAGCCGGAAGTGCCCGAAACGAATAACGGGAGTATAGGTATTCGATGGGCTCCACTGCCGCCAGGATGGATCACTCCAATCAATTAACAACGATTTGTCGAGATTGGCTGTTTGGTTCAGCAGGGCCTCGATGCACGACAAACCCTGGCGCCAGCGTTTCTCAAGCGGGCCGCGAGCGGAATCGTACCAGTCCCGGCAATCGGAGGTCTCCTGTCGGTATCGCTGTTGTATTTCGAGAAGATTACGATCATATTCGCGACGTAGTTCCTGTTGGCGGTTTTGATATTCCTGTTCA
>DAOWIP010000077.1 GCA_030640865.1 Sedimentisphaerales bacterium
CGGCTTGTTGACTTACAGTGCGTGGCCAAAACACCCAAAGACGCGGTCAGACTGGCAGTCTCGGCGGGCATCGATATGCATATGCACGGAGAAGGATTTCTTGAGCCGCTCGAACAACTGGTACGCGAAGGCGCCATACCAGAAAGTCGCATAGACCGGGCAGTCAGAGAAATTTTGTCCGCCAAGTTCCAATTAGGATTGTTTGAAAACAGATATGTCGATCAAAGCCAAATCAAAAAAGTTTTGGCCTGTCGCGAACACAAAGACCTCGCACTGCAGATCGCGCGGGAATCCATCGTGCTGCTTAAAAATGAAAAGTCGCTGCTACCATTAGATAAAAATACAAAGTCGATTTTCATCACCGGCCCCAACGCGAATAGTAATTCGATATTAGGCGACTGGGTAGTCTCGCAACCGAGTGAAAATATAACAAGCATTTTGCAGGGTATGCGGAATAACATCTCCCCGAATACCAGAATCGACTACTATCAGTGCGGCGAAATCGGGGCTATCTCCGATGAGGATATTCGTATAGCAGCACAAAAGGCACAAAAGGCAGACGTAGCTGTTTTAGTGATCGGCGGTAACAGTAACCGCTGCGACGACGAAGGAAATATCAAAGGGGGGCGAACAGAACGGACCAGCGGCGAAAATATAGCCCGCTCAGGTATCGGCCTGGTGGGCAGGCAGTTGGAGATGGTCAAAGCAGTTCAGCAGACCGGCACGCCTGTCATAGCAGTCCTGATAAACGGACGGCCCCTGGCAATCGAATGGATAACTGAAAATATACCGGCTATCGTGGAAGCCTGGGAACCGGGAATGGAAGCCGGCCAGGCCGTGGCGGAGGTTATATTCGGTGAATATAATCCAGGCGGCAAACTGCCTATCAGTATCCTTCGAAACGTCGGCCAAATACCACACTATTATAATCACAAACCTTCCCATTATTACAGAAAGTATAAATTCGGCAAAACAGGTCCGCTCTATGAGTTCGGACACGGCCTCAGCTACACCAGCTTCAGCTATCAAAAGCTCCGGCTGCCAAAGAAAATATCCGTCAGAGAAAATTTGGCTATATCCGTAGAAGTGGAAAACACCGGCAAACGTGCAGGCGACGAAGTTGTACAGGTCTATACGAACGATGTGGTCAGCAGCATAGTAACACCGGTCAGGGAACTAAAAGCATTCAGAAGAATTACTCTCCAGCCGGGAGAAAAACGACGTGTGGAATTCACAATCACGGCCGATCAACTGGCTCTATTCGATCAAAATATGAAACGAGTTGTGGAGCCGGGCGTTTTTCAGGTAATGGTCGGTGATCTTATGGAAGAATTTGAGGTTGTTGGAAACGGATTTAATAAAGAGTAATTTGCCACAAATGAACACGAATAATCACGAATAAATAGAACAGAAGATAACAAAGAAAGCAAAGAAGAAAAAAGAAGACAAATGGTGCGATACATCGCATCCTACTTAACTATAATTCGTTATGGCGAATCGCCCGCGTTACAGGTTTTGTTAGAGTGCCTTAGTAAAAATGGAGTGATTTGGTAGTGGACAATGCTAAAGTAGATAGCCCGAAGAGACCAGTAACGGCGGGACTGGAATACAGTCATCCGCTCGAAAACTGGCTGGGGCGTGACTGGATTCGACGACTGCTTGGTCGGCTTAGCGAAGAACGGCCCGGCACGTCGCAACCGCATCTCGAACAGGCCCTGAACAGCTATGGTGATCCCCGTGCGCCATTACATGATCGAATGGTCTATTGGCCTATTCATAAAGTGATCGATTCGCTACGGAAAACGATGACGCGAGAGCAATTGAGGGCCAAATTGGGCGGTCATCCGCCAACAGTACGCGGGATCGTGGCCACTGCCCGCAGTATTGCCGAGTTGGGTCTTACAGTACCGCAGCGCTGGGTGATGCCGCTGTTTGTCGTATGGAACTTCACTAATCGGTGCAACCTGAAATGTCGGCACTGCTACCAAAACTCAACACACAAAGAAGCTGACGGCGAACTGACACGCAGGGAAAAACTGGAGCAGATTGATTATTTCGGCCGTCATTATGTGGCTATGGTTGCCTTTGCCGGGGGTGAGCCTCTGTTAAGTGCCGATCTGGAGCCGGCACTGGAACGATGTCAACACTATGGTATTCACACCAGCCTGGCGACTCATGGAGGATTGTTGACGAAAGAGAAATGCCGGCGGCTGGCACGGGCGGGACTGAAATACGTGGAAGTATCATTAGACTCGACAGGCCCTGAAAAGCATGATCGGTTCCGTGGCGTGGCGGGGATGTGGCGGCAATCGGTAGAGGGGATAAAAAACGTAGTAGCAACCGATGGACTACGCGCAGGTCTGGCAATGTGCGTAACGCAGGAAAACTTCCACGAAGTCGAAGCGATGATCGAATTTGCCATCGAACTTGGTGTAAGCTGCTTCGCCCATTTCAATTTTATCCCAATCGGCCGCGGCCGAGAAATGGCTGATCAGGATATTACCCCTCAGCAACGAGAGCAGTTGTTGAAGATTCTCCATAAATGGATGCATTCACAAAAGATCGGAGTGATCAGCACCGCACCGCAGTTGGGACGTATCTGTCTGAGCCACACTGATGAAAATGGGCTGATTTCGTGCAGTCATGCCGGTAACGCGGCAGGGACAAAAGCGCGGGTAGTGGCGCGGTATCTGGGCGGCTGCGGTGCGGGCAGAACATACGCCTGCCTACAACCCAACGGCGATGTTACACCGTGTGTGTATATGCCCGATCGGATTATGGGTAATGTCCGCGAAAAGGAGTTTATGGAAATATTTCAGGGTAGCCAATGGTGGGATTTACTGTGTAATCGCGATGAGAGGGAGGGATTCTGCGGCCGCTGTGAGTACCGTAATTATTGTGGCGGCTGCCGTGCCCGGTCAGATGCCTACTTTAACCGGCTGGACCATTCCGATCCCGGCTGTATAAACAATCTTGTGCTTTGGGAACAATTAACCTCTACTTCTGTTACCGATACCGTTCAAACGAATACTCGACATAAAGTCGGGAGCTAATGAAAGGCAATGGCAATGTGTATCCAAAAATATTTGGTGTATGTAATACTGGTTAGTGTGGTTGCTTTATCTGGTTGTGATAAATCCGTATCGGAAAAAGACAAAAAGGAGAATTTTGATATGACTATGAAAAAAGAATCATTCGGCCAAACCCCGGAAGGCGAAGAAGTCAGCATTTTTGCTCTGGTGAATGCCAATGGTATCAAGGCAAGGATTATCGACTATGGAGCCACCCTTGTATCACTGGAAGTGCCGGATCGTGATGGAAAATTGGCTGACATAGTGCTCGGCTTTGACAGTCTGGATGGTTATACCGGAAAGGACTGCCCCTATTTCGGCGCCACCATCGGTCGTTATGCCAACAGAATAGCAAAGGGTAAATTCACCCTTGACGAAGTGGAATATAATTTGGCCGTCAATAACGGTGAAAATCACCTCCATGGCGGTGTAAAAGGGTTCGATAAGGTTATGTGGAAAGGGCGACAGTTCCAAACCGACGAAGCGGTGGGTGTTGAATTTACATACATCAGCAAAGACGGCGAAGAAGGCTACCCCGGCAATCTTTCATGCACGGTAATTTACAGCCTGACAAACAGTAACGAACTAAAGATAAATTATAAGGCCCAAACCGACAAGCCCACCATCGTCAATCTGACCAATCATAGTTATTTCAATCTGGCGGGGGCCGGCAGCGGCGATATTTTGGGCCATGAGTTGACGATCAACGCCGATCGGTTCACGCCTGTCGATAAAGGATTGATTCCCACGGGCGAATTGCGCAGCGTTGAGAATTCACCTATGGACTTTAGAAAACCAATGACGATCAGTTCACGAATTGACCAGGTACCCGGCGGCTACGATCATAATTATGTGCTTAACGTATCCGGCGATTCCCCGGTGTTGGCGGCGCAGGTTTGTGAACCGACAAGCGGACGGGTTCTGGAGATTTATACTACCGAGCCGGGTGTGCAGCTTTATTCAGGCAATTTCCTTGACGGTTCTATTACCGGCAAATCCGGCAAGGTGTACAAAAAACATTACGGCTTCTGCCTTGAGACCCAGCA
>DAOWIP010000313.1 GCA_030640865.1 Sedimentisphaerales bacterium
AGGCGATAAGGCGGTTCGGAAATCAGTAGAGGGTAATATATTAGTAAGAATCCCCCGATTTTACATCGGGGGCTAATATACGCGTGGGGCAAAGCCCCACCCTACTTAAGAACCCCCGCTTGGCAGCGGAGGCTGGTAAAGGAGCTATGGATGGCCCGAAGCAGTTATACAAATCGAAACAGTAATTATCATGGACGAAGAATATTCTTAATTACAGCTTTTATCCTAATGGCGGTGCTGGCGGTATGGCGGCTGTTTTCAAGCCGATTTTCCGTTGAGCCACATCAATCGCCAATCAATACGGCCATCGCCCAGGCGAATACCGAGGCACCACCCGCTTCAGTAATCCCAGACAAATCTGATGAAGCACAAAATCCTTTACCTCATACTAATATCGCAGAACCGGAACAGGCAGGGCAAAACGCTCCAAAAGTAAAACCTGAATCAGCAGCACCCGCGATAAGCGGAAAAGCGGAAAAAGTGCTTGATGAAGGTCGGGCGGCCATGGCTGCGCAAGACTATATAACGGCCCGGGAAAAAATCAGTCAGGCGATGGCGCTGGGGCTGCCGCGGCGGCAGGCGAAATCGGCTGAGTCGCTGATTAACCAGGTCTCCGATTTCTGGCTGTTCTCCAGGAGGATTTTTCCCAATGATCCGTACTGCCGGCGATATCGGGTGGAAAGCGGCGACCTGCTGGTGAATATCGGTAAAAAATTCGACGTGCCCTATCAAATTCTTATGCGAATCAACGGTATTGAAAAACCGTCCTCGCTGCGGGCCGGGCAGAATATCAAAGTCGTGCAGGGGCCGTTCCATGCAGTAGTGAACCGTGAACGATTTATGATGTATGTCTATTCAGGTGATGTGCTGGTGAGAGTCTATCCGGTTTCGACGGGTAAGCCCGGCCGTGAAACACCCGTCGGAAGCTGGCTGGTCGAGGCCGGTAAAAAACAGATCAACCCCGCCTGGACCGACCCCGATACGAGCAAGCAATTTTTTCCCGATGACAAGGACAATCCACTGGGCGAACGCTGGATCGGCCTGAAAGGACTGGACGGAGACGCAAAAGGACGTACCGGATTCGGCATCCACGGCACAATCGAACCGGAAAAAATCGGTACCGCCGCCAGCCGCGGCTGTGTCCGACTGCTGAATAAAGACGTGGAAGAACTCTACGATATGCTCACCGAGGGCAAAAGCCGGGTGCAGGTTGTGGATTAAATGTTGCGAATACCACCATGGTATTATATAATATATATAGACAATGAGTGAATGAGATCGACTTTTTGATCAGGAGTGGATTTTGCCGACAGTATTACGAATAGGCCCTTATCGCTTCTACTTTTACAGTCATGAAAATATTGAACCTCCGCATATTCATATTGATCGAGGTAATTCATCGGCAAAGTTTTGGTTGGATACAGCCCAACTGGTTAGAAGTATTGGATTCAACCCAAAGGAATTGAATACTCTGTATAAAATGGTAATCGAACATCGACTATTACTACTGGAGGCATGGCATGGGTATTTTAGCAAAACAGGCGGATGAGCGTGTCAAGGACGTCCATTTTACAGAGGATACTTTGAGTGTTGACTTAACGGATGGAAGAACAATAACGGTTCCCCTGGCGTGGTATCCCAGATTGTTAAACGCCACTAAAGAACAACGCTCTAACTGGGAGATTTGCGGCGCAGGGTACGGCATTCACTGGCCGAATGTCGATGAAGACCTGAGTACTGAAGGATTGCTGCGCGGCTCGCCGGCACCGGTGGCACATAAGAACACCGAGTAAGGAAATAATGACGAATGATGAAACCAGAATGATGAATCAATGACGAAATACCAATGACGAATAATAGAAAAGCGGACAGGAAGCCATCCACCTTATTCGCCGTAAGCGGTCACGCAATTTTATCTCGCCAGACCCCGTAGGGGTCATAACAATAATAGCCGCGGGTGAAGGCCGCAGGCCGAAACCCGTGGTAAAGTCGATATAAAGATTTACAACCCTGTAGATGGCATAAATAAAGGCGGTCTCCTGGCGGGTCGAGTATAATCGCCCGAATAGAGCCAATGGTTGGCTTTAATATTTTACGACGCAGAAGCGCCGAAAGGAGAC
>DAOWIP010000478.1 GCA_030640865.1 Sedimentisphaerales bacterium
CGATAAATCGCTGGACTATTATCATTTTTCCCTACGGGACTTATGTTTTGACAGCCAAAAGGCATAGTCAAACAATGCCGCCGGGACGGCGGCGATACATAAAAGGTAACCGTTCAGGGGGTAAATTCGTTGTTTTCGCGCCGTTTTTCGGACTTTTGGCGATTGTATCAATATTATTCTTGCCAGACGATAAAAATAGGTTAATATTATATATATTAAGCTGTGGTTTGATAAAACTTGGGGTCACGGTGAGAGCAGATAAACGGCTTTCGGTTCAGCTTCGGCGCGGAATGTGGCCGATGCGGGACGTAAAGTCTTTGCTCCACGCGGTTTGGAGCCGCAATTAGAGCCGTGGCATCCCGATTTTCGAGGGCAAATGTAAGAAGGAGCCATAAACCATGAGAAATGCCTCTGCCGATCCATCTCTGTCAAAATCTCCCAAAAAGGAACAAAAAAGCAAAAAGGGCGCCGATATTTTCTGTGATGTATTACAGAGCGAAGGCGTCGAGACTATGTTCGGCTACCCCGGAGGAGTGGTTCTGCCGCTGTTCGATTCGCTGTACGATAGTCCGATAAACTTCGTTTTGTCACGGCACGAGCAGGGGGCCACGCACATGGCCGACAGCTACGCCCGTGTTACAGGCAAGGTTGGTGTGGTGCTGGTAACATCCGGTCCGGGAGCCTGCAACACCATAACGGGCCTGGCTACAGCCTATATGGATTCGATTCCGTTGGTGGTTTTTACCGGTCAGGTCAGGACGCCGCTGATCGGTAATGATGCCTTTCAGGAAGCTGACATAACAGGAATTACCAGACCTGTTACCAAACATAACTGCATTGTCAAGGACGCTAATGAACTGGCACGGATAATGCGAGAGGCATTCCATATCGCCCGGACGGGCCGGCCGGGACCGGTAGTGGTTGATCTGCCGGTAGATGTCTCTGCCGCGATGGTTGCGGTTGGTAGTAATAGTGATGAGATCGATCTGCCTGGCTATCGGGTCAGGTCCGAAGGACACCTGCGACAAATCAAACGTGCAGCCGAGGCGATCAATGAGTCAAAACGACCGGTAGTCTATGCCGGTGGGGGGGTGATACTGTCGGGCGCATCAGAAGAACTCCGCGAAATGGTACATAAGGCAAACGTCCCGATCACCACGACGCTGTTAGGGTTGGGTGGCTTTGATGAGAACGATCCGTTGTCTCTTCAGATGCTGGGTATGCACGGTACGGCATATGCCAATTTTGCTGTGCAGGAGTGTGATCTGTTGGTGGCGGTTGGGGCCCGATTCGATGACCGGATCACCGGTGATGTAAAGCGATTCGCACCGCACGCCCGGATTATCCACATTGATATCGACCCGGCCAGTATTTCTAAAAACGTCAAAGTGGATATCCCCGTAGTAGGCGATGCCAGGAAGATTCTATCTGTTATGGTTCAGTATGTCGAGCGGCGCGAAAGGCAGCAATGGTTAGATCGGATCAATGCGCTCAAAAAGGCGTACCCGCTTACTTATGATAATACGACCGACAAGATCAAGCCCCAGTATGTAATCGAAGAGGTTTGCCGACAGACGCAAGGAAAGGCGATTGTCTGTACGGGAGTAGGTCAGCATCAGATGTGGGCGGCGCAGTTTTACAAATTCAGCTTACCGCGACATTTTGTTACGTCCGGCGGGTTGGGTACAATGGGATTTGGTTTTCCAGCCGCGATAGGGGCTCAAATTGCCCGGCCTGATGAAACAGTCGTCGATATCGACGGAGACAGCAGCTTCAGTATGACACTGAACGAACTGCCGACAGCGGTAGAGAATAATCTGCCGATAAAGGTCTGCGTACTCAATAACGGCTATATGGGTATGGTGCGGCAGTGGCAGGAATTGTTCTACGGGCGGCGATATTCGAAGTCGTTTTTGCAGAATCCCAGCTTTGCCAAGGTGGCTGATGCGTTCGGGGCAGTAGGTCTGACGGCCACCAGGAAAGAAGAAGTCCCTCAAATCGTCGAGCGTATGCTGGCCGAAAAAAAATGCTGTGTGGTTGATTTTCATATTGAACGGGAAGAAAATGTCTGGCCGATGGTGGCAACCGGCAAGGGACTGCACGAAATGGCCGGCTTGCCGACCGATACAAGCGAAAGAGTTTAGTCGTGATGCGTAATGAAATAAAAGAATCCCCTGATTTTACATCAGGGGCTGGTAAGGCTATTCCCAATAAGTAAATGGTTGGAAGAGCAAGAGACCAGGTGAATGATGAGCCGAAAAATACACAGTATATTGGTAATTGCCGCGGTTTTTGGTATTTTGGTTTCGGGTTCGTTGGCCGAGGCAAAAATATTTGATGTCCGCAGTTATGGGGCCGCCGGAGATGGTAAGGTGCTGGACACGCAAGCCATTCAGGCGGCGATAGATAAGTGTATGCAGGCCGGCGGCGGTATTGTCTGTCTGTCCGGAGGTCGATTTCTAAGCGGAACCATCTATCTCAAAAGTAATGTGGCACTGCGTATCGAAGCCGGGGCGGTGCTTTTGGGCAGTAAGAATCTGAAGGATTATCCCGTAACAATAGCCGAGCTTCGCTCCTACACGGATAACTATACGGAAAAAAGTCTGATCTATGCCGAAAAGGTCGAGAATATTACCCTTACGGGCCGAGGCGCCATCGACGGACAGGGTAAATTCTTCAAAGGACCCTATAAGGTGCGGCCATATATGATTCGGTTAATCGAATGTAAAAACGTTACGGTCGAAGACCTTACCTTACAAAACTCAGCTATGTGGGGGCTGCATTGTCTGGCGTGCGAAAATGTAACCATCAACGGTATCGGCATACACAGTAAAGTGAACCATAATAACGACGGTATCGACATCGACGGCTGTGATAAGGTACGGATCAGTAATTGCGAAATCAACAGCGGCGATGACGCCATCGTTCTTAAAAGTACCCTGGATCGCGTCTGCCGAAACATTACCGTTACGAACTGCGTATTGAGCACCAATTGCAATGCGTTTAAGTGCGGTACGGAATCCAACGGCGGTTTTCAGAACATTACGTTCAGCAATAGTGTGATTTACGATACCGGCAGGGCCGGGATTACCCTGCAACTGGTCGATGGCGGCGTCTTTGACCGAGTGATCGTCTCGAATATTAACATGATCAATGTTACCAGCGGTATCTTCATTCGGCTGGGCAACCGAGCCAGACCCTATCAGGCTCAGGGGAAAGGCGGCTCCGCCGGTACGTTCACCGCCCCGGAGGGAGTGAAACGGCCCGGAATGGGCACTATGAGCAACATCATCATTTCAAACGTTCAAGCCGTTGGGGTGAGTAAAACCGGCTGTTCGATCACCGGTCTGCCGGACCACCCTGTGGAAAACGTAACCCTGGAGAATATTCGTATTCGATACGAAGGCGGCGGCAGTTGCGAAAACGCCAAAAGGGAGATACCGGAACACCCGGAAAAATATCCGAGTTGCGGAATGTTTGGTGCCCTGCCGGCCTACGGTTTTTTTGTCCGCCATGCTGAAAATGTGAGATTCCAACATATTGATTTGGCATTCGAACAGGACGACCATCGGCCGGCCCTGGTTTGTGA
>DAOWIP010000107.1 GCA_030640865.1 Sedimentisphaerales bacterium
GATGGCTTCTTTCGACATTCAGGCAATTTACGAACTCGAATACCTTACCCGTACGGGTCCCAAAACACTCGACATACCAATTATGCTGGGCGGGTTTGATCTGATCGGCTGGTACTGGGGCCGAACGATAATCCGGCCGCGCGGCTGGATCCACTGGGGGCACATCACCGCAGTTGAGAATGAATACGAGAGAATCGAACAGGAAATATTGGATATTGGCGGCCGTGATTATGCCCTGCCGCTCAACCCTTATGATGTATATCAAATTGAAACGGGAGGAGACCTTTTGCAGGTCGAATTATCCGATTTGGAACTGCCCCTGATGTTCTATTCACGCGTGGGCACTGTGAACAATATCAAAATTCAACTTACCAGCGAAGTTACTGTCAACAAGAACAGCAGCGGAGCTGAAGTGAATTTTATGCTTGGCGATGCGTCGGTGTTGCCGGCATTTCATGAATCAAACCAAATTCCGGAACCGTCAGCCCTCATTTTGATGCTGACCGGTGGAATTTGCTGTCGGTTTTATAGGAAATTTACGCGAAAACGCAAAACAGTTTAATTAACAGGGAGAGAAAAACATGTTGAAACCAGCGAAAAACCAGGGAATTTCGTGTTATCGAGGCATAATGCTTTTGGTACTTGTGGGAGCGTTGTTTGTCGTATCCGCACCAAACCAAGGCTATGCGGATTCTCCGCAGCTTGTTGCCACTTTTGCCGACCCCTCTCTTAGTGGAAATACGCCGCTGTTCGAAATCGATTTTGGTTATCCAGGCTCTCTTACCGGCGGCTGGACGGACGACCAAACGGGTCTGAACCTCGAAATTGTTGGGGTTGATGATCCATACATGGATGCCTTCTTTATTATGCCTGAACCAATTGTGTATTACGGTGATATACGTGGAGGATCTACCGGGCCAGGCACAATCGAGTTTTACGCAGATGGCGATACTGTAATGGCGGAGGCGCTGCTGAAATTAGAGTTTGGATACGCCAGCTTGGGTACGATGGGGGTAGGTGCCGATAGTATTATTTTTATCGACAATGTAACGATCAGCGGTACTGCAATACAGAGCACTCTCGAGATGGAAGAATTTTCGTTCTCCTTTGCCAACAAACAACCTTTGGGTGGAAACGGCTGGATCAATCCAAGCGGCTTTACCGCGACGGCGGCGTTCACCTCCTCGGCTGTCCCGGAACCGGTAAGCCTGGGGCTGTTGGCACTCGGTTCACTCGTGTTTCTTAGAGTGGGAAGACGACCCGTCGCAAGACGGTAAAACAAGCGTTTTTGGGCGACCACCATAGGGCCGCCCATACTTTGCATAAACCACCCAATGAACCATCCACCTCGAATACTCGGTGGCTGCCACCCAACGCTCTTTCGGCCCTTCGGGCCTGATAAAAGGAAATGGTGCGATTTCATCGGCACCCTACTTAAGAACCCCACGACATAAAGTCGGGGGCTAATAAGAACCCGTAAGCGGTTACTTATTTGCTATATATAGTATAGACTTTGCCTCGAACGAGTTTAATTTGTGGTGGTTCTCGTTCGGGGCGTTTTTTTGCGCGCGCAAACATATCTTTCGCCGACACTGTCGATTATCTTGACAAACATACCTTGCTGTTTTATAATTGGTTCCAGAGTAACATTGTAGCCACGAAGGCACCAAAACACGAAGCATACAGGGTTTGGAAAACACAGAAGATTAGCAAAAGGTAAAACATGCTTAAGCTAACTTATGCTTTGCATAAGTTACGCGTAAAGCATGCCACCCAAATATTATGACAGAAGAACTATCCAAAATATACGAACCAAAACAGGTGGAAAAACAGGCTCATGAATTGTGGGGCCGGAACCATTCCTTTCAGGCGCCGCCTGATAGTTGCAACGCGGAGGCGCCGGCTTATACTATCGTGATTCCGCCGCCTAATGTTACGGCCGCATTGCACCTCGGCCACGCCCTGAACAACACGCTGCAAGACATCCTGATTCGATGGAAGCGGATGCAGGGCTATAACACGCTCTGGATGCCTGGTACCGATCATGCCGGTATCGCAACGCAGACAGTTGTCGAAAAACGTATCCTGAGCAAGGAAGGCAAACGCCGTACCGACTTCGAACGAGACGAATTTATCGGACGTGTACGGGCCTGGAAAGATGAATATGAAGTGCGCATCATCGAGCAGTTGAAAATGATGGGCTGCTCGTGCGACTGGAATCGGACGCGGTTCACTATGGACGATGTGTGCGCTAAGGCAGTGCGAGAAATATTCTTCAGGCTTTTCAGGGACGGCCTGATCTATCGCGGCAAACGACTGGTCAATTGGGACACCTACCTGCAAACGGCGGTGAGTGACGACGAAGTCTTTCACGAGACCGTCGACGGCCACTTTTGGCACATTCGCTACAACATCATCTAGCCGC
>DAOWIP010000336.1 GCA_030640865.1 Sedimentisphaerales bacterium
ATCATTACAACCCAACTCCACCCGACTCAACTCGTTACAGTCGTCATAAACCGCCAATGTCGTGTCAAACGTACTGTCGCACAAACTGAACAGGAAGTACCCGGAAGATGGTGGTGTAAAGGTATGCCATGCGTCCTTATTGTCCGTGCCGTCGGAGCAACTACTGTGAGAGTCGCCGGTCGCACCGAAAGAAGCAAAGTAAGACGGTATATTCAATTGTAACGGAATTGCCTGTTCGCACTCGTCATGGTCCGGCGGCGGCGACTGGGCCACAAAATCGATGCCCCAGACGTTCCCCGCGACCGGCTGCATATCCTCTGACAAACCCGTGGTTGCCTCTTGGCTGTCGAAATAGAAGTCTTCCTTTTCGGCCGTGATCACAAAATTGGCGTCCGAAGGAACCTTAAGCAGGGCGTAGATTCCGTTGTAATCGGTTGTTGCTGTAAAAATACAGACAGTACACGGATCACATGGGTCGCAGCCCACTACCTCACCCGTTATTTCCACGCCTGCGATGGGTTCCTCCGCCATATCAATAACCCGGCCGCTGATAATCTCACCTGAACCCGAAGGAAACACATTGTAAGTGCAGGATCGCACAATTTCAAAATCCAGAACCGTAGGCAGATGGTACCACAAGTCTTTATATCCACCCCAGCCCATGTTGAGGTGGTGATACATGCTTATCCCATGATAGCCGTAACCGTCGCAGACGATGGCATGACCGCTCGTATTATTAGTGATGCCAAACAGGACGGGATATTTACCGTCCAGGTTCGGATTGGTCATTTCAATCAGGCCTTCCCCGACATTCTCCCAATCATTAAATCCGTGTATCCCATTTGCATAGCCGAAGGTTTCCAGAAGTGCTTCTAGCGCATCGTCCATCCAGGCCCCGGAGCTTCCCGCAGTGTAAGACATGTGAGCCGTGATACCCGCATCGAAGCACAACGCCCCGATTGCCTGCCGCTGCTCTTCGGTTACTCCGGTTTCGGGAACCAAAGTCATTTCAGACCATACGTAAGGGCCGCCCCTGCCGTCGCCGCCCCGTGTTTTGGCCGCCTGAGTCTGCCCGTCAACCGTAATCAGAAAGTTATTACGACCGATACCAAGTATGGGATATTCGTGATAACGCATTAACTGTGCCATCGCGGTAGCTACGCAGCCACAGGGGTAATTGTTGGGTGTGTAATAATTGTAGCAGGGAGCGCCGTCAACGTTGCCCTGATCCCACTCGCTAAACAACAGTGGTGCCACGCGAATGTCAGAGATGTCGGTGAAGCCATTCGTTATAGGGGGGTCGTCGTCCGCGTATAGTGTATCCGAAGCCTCTCCAAAATGCCTCAGGTTGCGCCAGCGTGACTGTGCTTTGTCGGCGCCAAGCTGCAGGGCCGCTTCCCTGCGACCCAGAGCCTTAATGGGCACCCCGCTTTTTCTTTTGGCGGTTAATTGTTGTGCCGTCCGTACTCTGCCGCCCAGGTCGTTGTTGACCAATGCTCCCAGGGGATTATTGAGTGATGGATCATATTCTCCCTGTCGGGCAAAGGCGATGATCGGCTCGATCTGATCGTCCGCGGGCAGTATCACGAACCCCCGCGGCTCCAGATAGACCACGTAGTACAACGGCTGGGCCGTCTCGTCCACAAATGTATCCACCCTCTGAACGTGATCGCCAAGACGTGTTCCCATCGGTTTCGCATCGACGCGCAACCAGCCGCGTACCACCTTTTCAGCCTGGGTCGCCGACGTGGGTGTCGCCCATAACTGACTGGCATTCAAGAGGATAGAGCACGACAGGGTTATAATAAAAAGGGTGTTTGTAACTGTGATTCCGGCTTTTGGGAAGGTTACTTTTTTTGTGAATAGAGCACTTCCCCTGCGCTGGTATGATCTCATAATATTCTCCACCTTCATTGGTTAAGGCATGTATATAAGGCTGTTCAGCCCTCCACAAACACTATTATATATATTTTCCTGCTCTAATACAAGGAAAATTAACAGGTAAGTATTGTAAGTAAAAAACCCTTGACAAATGGTTACGTTTTTTGCTAACATAACATAATGGGAGTGCTTGTAAGGATATCCCTCCCGCCTGAAATCCGCACAGAAAAGAGAATTAATTAAGTATAGCCAAGCGGATAAAACTCTCGCCGTTTTATTACTTTTGAGGTAAAAAAACCATGCTTCACCTTGAACAGTTAGAACCTCGTTGCCTGCTTTCCATCGCGATATCGGACACGATATTTCCGTATGACGATCAGGAGATTCTTTTTGGCGATACCGGTGTGGGACAGACATCACTGCCGGAATCCGTGATTATTTACAATAACAGTACCTCCGAGGCCCAAATTACGACTCTGGAGATGAGTGGTCCTTATCAGGATTCGTTTTCACTTGGTCAAATGGACGATATGGAGACAGATTCTCTGTTTCATCTCGAACCGCATGAAATCACGGTCATTCCCGTATGGTTCACCCCCCAGGTTAGCGGCGACCTCGAAGCGAACCTGTTGATTAAAACCGATGCCGACGGTGGAACAAAACATAAAATCACTCTATACGGCGACGGCATACCTGGTGATATGACTGTCGCGAATATGGAGTTTCCCGATCTGGATAATCCCGATTTTATTCAGTCCGGCAAACCATTGACTATATCGACCGACGTATTCAATGCTGGTCCCGGCTTGATTTTCCAGGATACTTCCCTGCGGTATTATCTCAGTACGGACCAGACCCTGGATGCCCAGGATACTGTTCTGACCGATTCCGCCGGACAAGACACCTTTGATGTTTTAGCCCCGATTTACAGCGACGACAGTGTGAATTCCACGGTAACACCTGATATACCACCAATCGAGAACGCAACTTATTACATCATTGCCGCCGTTGACCCCGATAACCTCGTTACCGAACTCAACGATGACAACAATATCCTGGCGTCCTCACCATTCTATCTCGACCCGTTCAATACCCTCGTTTTTGATTCCGTCGATGACCCCGCCGATCGAAACCTCGATTTCGGCAAAAGTCCGATTCAGCGAATATATCCACAGCAGTATGTTACCATCTACAACCGCAGCGACAGACCGATAACCATTAATAACTGGTTTCTGGACGACGGAACAGAATATGTAATCCGTTCCGCACCGAACCTGCCCGATGTGTCCCTGGATAATATTGTATTGCCGCCCAATGAATCTTATAAGGTCTGGGTCGAATTTGTACCCCAAACATTTGAGACCGGCGGTCAGCCACTCGTCAGCGATATTCTGGATATTCTGTATATAACCACCGAGGAGACGCAATACGAGATTGACCTGAACGGCGCTGTTACAGGTGCCGATCTAATCGTGATTGAATCATCCGGGACGGCGGACGACGATCAGATCGAAATTGCGACCACCAGTCCGGGTGAGATTTCCGCTCCGGTTACTTTTGCGATTCTCAACAACGGCGATCAGTACCTCTGGATAAAAAGCCTCGCTATGGAAAATGATACGTCCTCCCGTTTCGAGTTGGATTTGCCGGCGGACTTAAACGCTCCATTGTCGCCGGGCGATTCCCGGAGTATATCAGTCAGTTTCGCACCCGACAGAGCCGGCGAATTTACTGATAACATCATCATAACAAGCAACGACCGTGATTACGACTATACCTATCAACTGGGCGTATCAGCGATTTCCATTGAGTCTATCCTGAACATTTCCGAGGACCTCAAATTAGACGGCGAAGACGACAGCCAGTTACATTTTGGCTGGCAGCCATTTGATGAGGGTTTCGAGACAACTATTTACCTAAGTAACTCCGCCGATTTCAATCTGGCACAAGCTGCCGGGTTCCCGCCGGAGTCAATGCTGGTCATCACTGGCTGGGAATTCCAGGACTCTGACAGTGACGCTTTTATCATCAGTCAAACCAACGATCCTCTTGGTAGCGGCGACGATATTATCATTACGCCCGGCAGTACGGTAGAACTGAAAGTGAAGTTCCAGGCTCCCTCCGCTCAGGCCACTACGGAACCATGCTTTTTCAGCGATAAACTGAACATATCCAGCAGCGGCGGCGATCGAGTACTCAGCCTCAGTGGGCACGGGGACCAGCCGCGATTAGATATGATAAACTCCGATGCCTCCGTCAACGCGAATCAAACCCTCATAATCGATGCAGCCAGACTCGATCACAATACCGTCAACACTACAGCCACTACCGTCTCGGATTGGTTCTTTATCCGCGGCGGTAATGTCGAATATACCCTTTCAGATATAGTTGTAACCGACAATATAGCAGCGGCAGGCAAAGGGTTTTCAATTGAAATACTCGGCGCCGAACTCGACCCGGACAACGACATCTTTGATCTGCTCGACAGACCCCTGCCGGCAGGCCAAAATATGCGAATAGATGTCAAATTCAACGGGGACGAGCTTATGCCCGGTAATTATACCGGATCGATTGTGATAAACGCCACGACAACCGATCCCTATATTATAGATTTATCCGCCAACGTAGTCAGTCCTGATATTGTTCTATCCGATTCATTTCTCGATTTCAGCGAGGTCAATGTCGGCGGCAACTCACCACTACCATTGACCGTTTCCAACCAAGGTGATTTCGATCTGGTTATAAGCGACTGGGCTACGGACGATTCCCAGTTTTACCTTGATCTGGTTGGTGAATTGTCCATAGCGCCCGGTGAGTCGGAAGAACTGAATGTTATTTACAAGCCAACCCAGACCGGATTTGCCCAGGCGAATCTGACGATTATCTCCAACGATCCGGATGAATTTGAATCTAACGTTTCAATAATCGGACAGAGCAGTGGTCGGCCTCTTTCGATACCGGCTAACATACCGTATTCCTTTGTTGATGACGATGGTGATCTTGTTCACATTACCATCACAAACGGCCAAGGCGTCCTGTATCTACAGGGCGGTGAGCGTGATAACGCCGATATTTCAGTCCTGGAAGTCTCTGATACTACTGAATATTCAGTGGTTTCCATCAGTACTACCGGCAAAACAAAACTTGGTAGTATCCTTGTTGACAACAAGGCTGGCGACGGGACG
>DAOWIP010000582.1 GCA_030640865.1 Sedimentisphaerales bacterium
AGGTGTATTTGTTCAAGATTGAAAAGGGCCGGCTCGGCAGCCCGCTGTGCTTTTGTAGCTGCCTCGGCCGCATGACTTTTGAGGATTTTCCCCACCCGGCCCAAAGCCTCTAGTATATCCTGAATGCTCTCCACCAGGACAGCTCCATCTTTGATAAGCCTATGAGGGCCAAGACTGCCCGGCGCGTCCACTCGACCGGGGACGGCCATTACCTCACGATTCTGCTCCATAGCCGAGTGCGCGGTAATAAGAGCACCACTTCGCTTTCCAGCCTCCACGACGATTGTCGCAAGGGACAACCCGGATATAATCCGATTCCGCGCAGGAAAAGTACCAGACAAAGGCTCATACTGTAAAGGCAACTCACTGATTAAGGCACCATTATCGGCAATCCGCTGGGCAAGGTCGGTGTTTTCCGGTGGGAAAACACCTGCCAAGCCACGGCCCTGTACGGCTATGGTTCGGCCGTCAGCGGCAAGGGCACCACGATGAGCGGCGGAATCAATGCCGCGAGCCAGGCCGGATACGATTGTAAAACCCGCCGCGGCCAACAGGTGGCTCAGCCGTGATGCCTGCTCGTGGCCATAATGACTGCAAGTACGCGAGCCGACAACCGCAACGGCCAATTCGTCAGCGCGAGTCAATTCACCTTTGACATACAAAACGGCAGGGGGGTCGTGGATTTGTTTGAGCAGTGGGGGATAGTCCGGGCAATCCAGTGTGATAATCCGTACACCCAGTTCGTCGGCTAAGTTGAGTTCCGCCTCAACATCAATATTATCACGGCTTTCAGCGATCCGCCTGGCAGTCTTGACCCCAATTCCAGGTACCGAAGACAGATGTCCCGCCGAGGCATCCATTACCTGCTCTATTCCGCCAAAGTGCTTCAATAATTTCGCGAACGTGATCGCCCCAACCTGATCGGTCAGGTGCAGCCGTAACCATCGGGCAATATGCTCGCGATTATTTTGTTCATTCTTAATCTGTTTATTCTCAATCATGTTTTAATCTCAACATCGCCGAATGTCTCGCGGAACAGCTGTTTACCCAGGGTCAAACGCATAACCGCCAGGTGAACCTTATTGTCGTTATAATCCGGATGACGATCCCTTACCCCCGCTTCCACAAAGGTACGCATGTTATCACAGAGTTGAAATGTCATATCAGCTCGATCGGATATGTCCATCCTCCGCAAAATGTCATACTGTACCCTCGCGGCTTCCAAAGTCGTATCGCCGGATATTATATCTTTGTCTGTCATTGATACACACTTTATATAAGAACAGCATGGGCTTATGCCCGTTCTACATTACTGCCACCCGTCACTTTGATGATGCGATATTTTGGGCTGAGCCGAAACACTGAACTCGGCCGTTTTTCAGTGACAGGTAAAGCCGGCCATAAGCGGTAGCCATACCGTCCCATACCGGTAGCGCTCCAAGTTTATATTCCCTGATTTTCTTTCCATCCGAGGCGGACACAGCCCACAACAGAGCGCCCTTGCGTCCCGCCAGGGCGGCGGTCTGATTAAGCATATCAGCCTGAACCCCGGCGTCGTCGGAATGAAAGAACGCCTTCTCCTCGTCAGCCACGTCCGGCGGGCCGGCGATAAACAATGTTTTGTCCGCCAATACCATAGCTCGTACATGGAGCGGGAGGTTCCCGTGTGTCCACTTAAATTTGACCGCCGATATGTCCGCCAGCGGAAAACTGCCGCGGAGCTTCCAGTCGGCAGCCGAGGCGCCCCATTTCTTAGGTTCGGCGGCATCCATTTTGAGAGACATCTTTCGTACATGACGAATTGATTCGTTATCGCTGTTCTTGTCGGCTGCGAAAAGCCGGTATTCCTGAACGGACGATTGACTCAAATACTTAGGTTGACGCTGGTATCCATAAACAAAAGAATCATCAAATACCAGAAGCCGTCCGGAAGGAACATAACGGCCCGCCTGGAACCAATTGGGCCATCCGGAAGCGAGACTCCTGCCATACAGCCAATAGGACCGGTGAAACCATGAGTCGTCCAGAAAACCGATGCCGCAGAACAGGTGCGCTCCGTCGCCTTGCTGTTCCATAACGCTTTCCTTGGCGACTTGCGGACGTCTGCCGTCAAGATCGAATCGTTGCGACCGCATAAAAATAAATTGGCCATCGCTTGAAAGAATGTCCGGTAGTGCCACGGGCATACTCAGTTCTTCGACGTGCGATTGCAGATTCCCGCCTGTTTGCGGATCGTTTTCGTCGAGGATGGTTTCCGATAGTTGGCGACCGGTTTCGGCATCAAGCCGCAGGAGCCGCAGTCCTCCGTCCAAAAACATCGACCTGCCCGCCACGCAATAAACGACGGCACGTTCTGTGTCTGTCTTTGGTGATGAAGTGGCTTTCTGTTTCTGTACCAGAACGCTGCCGTGAACCGGCCAGACGGATTCAAGCTGCTCATAAGCTGTCATCCGCTGCTCCATCGGCGCCGCCCGGAAACGCCAGACAAGTTCGCCGTCAGAACTGCGCAGACAATAGACCCAACCGTCAGCTGAGCCGAACAGTACCCGTCCCTTATAAATCGTCGGTGGGGAATCGATCCGCCCACCGGTCGTATAATTCCATAGAGTTTCGCCGGAATCCGCATCGAGTGCGTACAATGTATGGGTATCGACCGAGGCCACAAAAACCTTTTTTTCGGCGATTACAACACTGCTGAGTTTACCGCCCAAATCACTCTGCCATAGTGGTTTTAAGTTAGTTGAAACGGTGGCGTCCGTACAGCCGCTCCGGGCCGCGTTGTGCCGATAAGTGGGCCACTCGTCGCGGCTCAAACAGCCGGCGGCGGTCTCGACCCCGACCCCGACCCCAACCTCGGCTGGTTTCCCATAAGCTCGGCCATGTTCGAGTCTGTTTTTCTCTTTCTTTAATGCCTCCATAGAGTCCGGCGCACGGCTGGTGGACGCCGGCGCCAATGCACAAAAACCGTGCTGCTTGGCCTCGATATAGCAGGCGCAGGCATGTGGCGGCGTATAAATCAGGCCGTTACAGGGCATAATGCCGTAAATACAGCCTCCCCGAACCCAATGGTGAATCATCCAGTGCTTATTTCGAAAATCGATAAACTCGATCCCCGTCCTTGACGGCAGAAGGTACTTGTCTGTCGCCTTGCTCGGATAGCATCTTTGATGGAACCAATAGACGTCCACGTCGGGTGGAAACTCACTTTTAATCTCGCCTGTCAACGGGTCCCGTCCTGTGAACACCCCCGAATCCTCGGTATTCGCGGCTGCCCCCGACCACACCAGCCCACCGGCTACCAGCAGGTCTTCCGGAGAGCGATGCCCCGAACGGGCCTGCTCACTTTTCCATAATATTTTGCCGTCCTTTGCCGATAAAGCGGTCATAGATTTTCTGCCGCCGGAAAACAGGACAACATCCTGATAAATAATCAGTCTGGCCCCGAAACAGGGAAGTATTCGCGATTGCCCGGCGACCGGTGATGAAATCCATATTTCGTTGCCGTTTTGTCGGTTTAGGCAGACCACCCTTTTTCCATCGTAAAAAAAGACACCCTTCTGATCAGCCGCGAGAGTCATCGGCGCCACACAATGGTCCTGGTTCCACAGCAGTTCACCTGTCTCGGCCCGGATGGCCATTATACGCCGTTTTGTCTTGTCCCAGGCCCAGCGGTCATCGTCCGTTCGAACCATATTGCCCCAGACCCAGGCGTTACTCGGCTTGTATTTGTTCCAATCTACCGGATTATTATTTGCCAATAAAAAGACAGTTCCTCCTGAAACGATTACTTCTTCCGTTGCCCTGGTTCCTTCATAAGTTCGGATTGTCCTGCCGGTTGCCGTGTCCAGTACCGACAGTGGGGCCTCCAGCCCGAGCGTAACATAGACCTTGTCCTTTACAGCCACCAGCCGCCGGGGCAGATGAGCAGGTCCACTTTTTAGTGGCCAGAGATGTGTAACCCACTCCGGTATCGATCGCTTCCACAGAACAGTGCCGTTGAAGGCGTCGCGGGCGATCAGGGACCATTCGGGCGGTAACAGGATGGAGGATGTCGGTCCTTCATCGAAAATGTAGAATAGCCGTCCGCCCGCGGAAACCAGCGCGCTCATACTGGCCATGTGATCGTGATGGCGTGCCCATTTCGGGCTTCCGACCCACTGGCTGTAACGGGGCGGGCCGACGACCGAATCATGGGCCACAGAGTTACCACTCGCATCATACAAGTAATGTGTCCATTCGTCGATTTCGCTCGGTCGCGGCTTGATTATTTTCGTCCATTCCCCCTTTTTCTTAAGGTATGCCATCCCGTCCGGAGCCAGCACCCGCATCACCTCATCCATTGAAACCCCGCCGATATTTTCGGAGACCAGCAGGTTGACGAGATTATCGATATACGGCAGGCGATCACTTTTCCAGTGATCAACCGACACTGTTCCATAGAGTTTATGCGACTGTATGTACTCACGGGCCAACTCAACATTTTTTGCCTGCCTGTCCAACCCGTGTACAAGATAATTATCATTCGCATGCAACGCAGCGGTAAGTCTCCCGTCGCCGCAGCCGACATGGATCACAAGCCCACCCTTAATGCCTGTGCTATTCAGGATTCGCTCAGCCTTTTGCTGTGGCTGCGGTTGTGTTTGTTGCGCATGGGACGCCGACAAAACGCCTGTCTGTACAGACAGTACTGTCAGTGCTAACAGGCAAGCGATGCCGGTTAAGAATATTTTATTTTTTATGAGCATTTATTGTCTCCCACTTTAAACTTGGTTTTTGATCTGAAGTGCAACACTCATAACAGTCTAAACAATAATGTGTTACCGCCGAGAAAATTCGCTTGGGACCCCAGAGGCC